>JAESSV010000231.1 GCA_016763895.1 Magnetovibrio sp.
ACCACGACGACAAGGCCAAAATCATTTCCCTTGGGCAAAGCTCGTTTGATGTGGAACGCGGTGAATTGAGTGTGAGCGGAGAACTGGTGCGGCTGACCACGGTGGAAATCCAATTGTTGCGCATGTTGGTTGATCGTTTGGGGGAACCTTGTTCCCGCCAAGATTTGATGGACCACACGATTGGTGGCGGCCGATCGGTTGACGTTCAAGTCACACGCTTGCGAAAAAAAATTGAAGTCGACCCAAAACTGCCCCGTTATCTTCAGACCGTGCGGGGCAAGGGTTACGCGCTGATTCCGGATTAGGCCCAACATGACATGACGTTTTCAACTTTTCTAAAACCATACCTGCCCAAAAGCCTGCTGGGGCGTTCGGTGTTGATCATCGTGATGCCATTGTTTTTGTTGCAGGTGATCAGCGCCACGGTCTTTTTCCAAAACCACTGGAGCAAGGTTGGTCGACGTTTGGCTTTGGGCGTGGGTGGTGAGCTTTCCATGGTGATTGAAAATATGCGCCAAAACACAGATCCCAATGTGCGGGCGCGTTTGTTTAAACAAGCGAACAATACGGTCCGATTGGCGCTTCATTTCGAACCTGGAAAAGTGATCCCAGATCAGGCGCGCCTGGGCGAAGGCATTTTGGTCCATCAACTCACGGGCGCTTTGGACGAAACCATCAACAAACCCCACCGCATTGATGCGGCAAGCAAAAAACGATATGTGGATATCGAAATCCAGCTGCCCGAAGGTGTGTTGTATGTCACCGTGTCGAAAAAACGCCTGTTTTCAAGCTCGACCTATGCCTTTGTGCTGATGTCGGTGGGCACTTCGGTGCTGTTGTTTTTTGTGGCCGTGATCTTTATGCGCAACCAGGTGCGTCCCATCCGGCGCTTGGCCGTTGCCGCCGACGATTTTGGCAAAGGGCGCGACAGCCCGAAATTCAAACCCGAAGGCGCATCAGAAGTGCGCCGGGCTGCGGGGGCCTTTATTGCCATGCGCAATCGCATCAAGCGCCAAATCCAACAACGCACCGACATGCTGGCGGGCGTGTCCCATGATTTGCGCACACCGTTGACGCGGATGAAATTGCAATTGGAAATGATGAGCGATGATGACGGTGTATCCGAACTAAAAACGGACATTTCAGACATGGAACATATGCTGGATGAATACCTTGCTTTTGTGCGTGGGCAAGGTGCGGAAAAGGCCGTTGAAACGAACTTGACCAACCTGTTGTCCGAAATTTCAGTTCAAGCCCGCCGCAAGGGCGCCAAGATTGATTTGCATTGTGAAGGTGATATCTTGGCCGCCGTTAAAGTGAATGCCTTAAAACGTGCGCTCACCAACTTTGTCGAAAACTCGGTTCGCTATGGCGGAAATACAGCTATTCGAGCAGGATTGCGCAGTGATATGGTGGAAATTGTCATTGATGATGATGGCCCCGGAATCCCCGAAGACAAACGCGAAGAGGTGTTTAAACCGTTTGTCCGTTTGGATGCATCACGTAACCCGGAAACAGGCGGCGTTGGCTTGGGCATGACCATTGCCCGCGATGCCATTCGGGGGCACGGCGGTGAAGTCTTACTTGAAGACGCGCCCGGAGGCGGTCTTCGCGTAAGGGTCTCAATCCCAGTTTAAAGTTCTAAAACATACCGTTTAAAAACACACCAAAGCTGCCAAGTTCGTTGCAACTGGCTTGTTGATCCTTGGTTAAAAAAGAAACATCCGCATCTGTGCTGCCATCGGTATGCATGGTGGTGTGGCACGCTTGGCAATTGGATTTCAATTTAACTTTTGGGTTTGTCCACACTTCGGCGGCACAACTTCCATGTTTATCGATAAAGCGTTCCCCTTCGGTCAGGCGAGAAAAGGCAACGTCTGAGGTCCATTTCATTGCGGCTCTTTGATCGCTGACATCCGATGCATTGGCTTGGTGATAGGCCAAAACCTTTGCGACCGTTTCCGCGTCCAAACTGGCATCTTCGCCAAAGTGATTGGATAAATCGCCGATGATTTTGCCCCATACCGCTTTGGTTAGGGTTTCTGGTGGAAAGGCCATGTGACAATCACCGCATTCTTGAAGAACGACAGGCGATTGAATGACCGGAAACGTTTCGGCTTGTGCCGTGGTTGAAATGGCAAAAAGAGAGGCTGCAATAAAAAATAACGCATGTGAAAAATTCCTAAAATAAACATTGCCCAATGGGCAAGGATTGATCGGGATAGACAAGACTGACGTCCCCGTTTTATCCAGGACGCCCAACACCAGAACCTGGCTTATGAATGAACCAATGTGGCGCCGTGAGAAATTTACAACAGCTGGTATTTGTCTGTCGAGAAAATTTCTGGGGCAAGGGCCGGGGGAAATGTTAGGCCCTTAACCCGCGAGCTCTTTGGATCGTTTGGTGGCGGCGCGAACCGCTTTGGTGAGCAAGTCCGTCATGCCACCCGAATCCATCAAAACATCCAATGCCGCCGCAGTGGTGCCGCCGGGGGATGTCACATTTTCGCGCAAGGTGGATGCGGGCACGTCAGACTGGTGTAACAATTCACCGGAACCACAAACCGTGGCTCGGGCCAAACGATCCGCCAATCCAGCCTCAAGCCCGGCGCGCTGACCCGCCGCCGCCATGGCTTCGGCCAACAAGAAAATGTACGCAGGCCCGCTTCCCGAAAGAGCCGTCACGGCATCCATCAGCCGTTCACTTTTGACCCATTCAACCTCACCCACGGCTTTGAGCAAAGATGTGCAAAGATCAATTTGAGCTTCGGTGACATGCATATTTGGGCATCCGACCGTGATGCCTCGACCTACGGATGCCGGCGTGTTGGGCATGGCGCGCACAACAGCAGCCTGCGCGCCCAAGATGTCTTCAAAGCTGGCAAGGGTGCGCCCTGCGGCTATGGATAAAAATACCGGGCTGTTCTCTACAAGGCTGTTCTCTACAAGGTTGGCATAAGGCGGCAACACCTGATTCATGATTTGGGGTTTGACCGCCAAGACCACAACGTCTGGGGCATAGTCTTGGGGCAACTCATCCGCTGCGCCAACAACATTTACAGCCAATTGAGACTGAATATCTTGGGCTGCTTTGGAATTGGGTTCAACAACGGTGATTTTTGAAGGGGGGGTGCCTTGGTCAAGCCAGCCTTGCAGCATGGCTCCGCCCATTTTTCCACAGCCGACCAGCAGTAATAACATAGACCCTAAGCCTCGCCGACGGTTTCAAGCAATGCCATATCCATGGCGTCTTTCGCAGAATGACCACCCCAAATGACGTATTGAAAAGCCGGGTAAAAACGTTCGCATTCATAAATAGCGGTTTCGATCATGTCTTGAACCTGACCAATGGTCGGCGCTTCGGCCCCGCGCAAAGGCAACGCGTGGCGAAACATCGGTTGGCCTTCGTCCAGCCACAAGGTGAAATGACCCAGCCACAAGAGTTCATTGGCCCGCATCAACAGTCCATGTACGGCGACGCGTTGTTCTTTGGGGATGCGCATATCAATGGCACAGGTGAGCTGCATGGCTTCTGCGTTATCGCTCCAGGTGAAGAAGAAATTGTAATCACACCATTTGCCCGGAGCCTGGGCCCGGATTTCGCTGTCGCAACTGCGTTCTGATTGCCATTCGTAAAGCGTTATCGTGCGTTCAACCATGTCCATGGGGTGGACATGAGGCATTTCAGATCCGGCGTGCAAGCTGTGCATGTGAGTCTCATTTCACTTCAGTGTGTGTGCCTTAACAACTAAGGTACTAGATGTAGTGTGATGAAGGGGTAGGGGACTCGCAAGCGCCAAGAGCACTTATTTGTGTATAACCCGTCACTTTTTTGGGAGTCTTAATGATTCCAAAGTCTTAGCCCCGATTCAAAAATGACAAATGAATCGGGTCGAATCGGGGCGTATAAGGGTTTCAAAATGCGGGGTTTTTAAAAAAGGGCCGAATCGACCGAATCGAAAAACCTTAAGCTTTTTTGGCCGTTGGTTTAGGTGCCGGTTTCGCCGCCGGTTTCGCAGCCGTTTTTGACGTCGTCCCCGCCGCCGTTTTTGCCGCCGGTTTTTTAGGGTTCAGCTGGGTTTCGAGCTTTTTCACGCGGGCTTGCAACTTGTCTTGTTCGGCGCGAGCTTTGGATGCCATTTCTTTGACGGCTTCAAATTCGTCGCGGGTGACCAAGTCCATGTCTGCAATCAAATGTTCGACAAAACGCCGCATCATGACTTCGGCATCTCCTTTTAAGCCTGTGACCGCTGATACGGCCCCGCTGGCCACTTTTGCCATATCGTTAAGTATGTTGTTTGAAGTTTGCATGGGGATCGTCCTTTCGGATTTCTGTTGCCTCTATTATGGCGGGCCTCGCTATTTCACGCAAGCGTTTGGCACCGCTTGCGAAGTGGTGTTCCCAAGCTTATAACTAGGTGTAGCTTAATTAAGGATGATTTGCATGTACGTGGTGACGGGCGGGGCGGGTTTTATTGGCTCTAACATTGTGTGGGCGCTGGAACAACGCGGCGATTCGAAAATCGTTGTGGTTGACCGTATGCGTTCGGGCGATAAATGGAAAAATATTGCCAAGCGCGAGCTTTTTGACGTGGTTCACCCCGATGATCTGGGCGAATTTTTGGACCGTTACGGCGAAGCCATTAAAGCCGTGTTTCATATGGGCGCGATTTCTTCGACCACGGAAACAGACGCCGATAAAATCATGGACAACAATTTTCGTCTGACGTGCGATTTGTGGGATTGGTGTTCGGCTTGCGGGGTGCCCTTTATTTTTGCCTCCAGCGCCGCGACGTATGGCGGCGGCGAAAGCGGCTTTGCAGACGATGCATCGATTGAAAAGCTGGCCAAGCTCAAGCCGCTCAATCCCTATGGGTGGAGCAAGCACCTGTTTGATCGCCGTGTGGCGCGGATGATGGACCGCAGCGAAGACAAACCCCCGCAATGGGTGGGTTTGAAATTCTTTAACGTCTATGGCCCCAACGAATACCACAAAGGGTCCATGCAAAGCGTTGTCAGCCACGTGTTTCCCTTTGCCGAAAAAGGCGAGGCGGCAAGCCTGTTCACATCCCCTCACCCCGATTATGAAGACGGCGGCCAATTGCGCGACTTCATCTATGTTGGTGATTGCGTGGACGTGATGATGTGGTTTTTGGATCACCAAGATGTCAGCGGTTTGTTCAATTGTGGCACGGGCCAGGCGCGCCCGTTTAAAGACTTGGCCGCCGCCGTATACGCGGCTTTGGACCATCAGGTCGACATTCAATATGTGCCCATGCCCGAACACTTGCGGGACAAGTATCAATATTATACCCAGGCGGACATGAGCAAGCTGCGACAAGCCGGCTATGGCGCTAAATTTACATCTCTCGAAGAAGGCGTGCGCCAATACGTGCAAGACTTCCTTTCTACGGACGACAAATATCGCTAGGAATAAACTATGTTGGCTATTGCTTTCCCCATGATTGATCCGGTTCTGGTCGAAGTTGGCCCCATTGTTATTCGCTGGTATGCCTTGGCTTATATTACGGGGCTGATTTTGGGTTGGCGCTATATGATTTGGTTGGCCAAACAACCGAACAGTTTTGTAAAGCCCGAACATGCCGACGACTTTCTCACCTGGGCGACGTTCGCCGTTATTTTGGGGGGGCGGTTGGGCTATGTTCTTTTCTATAAACCCGAGTTTTATTTCGCAAACCCCGGCGAGATTGTCAAAACATGGCAAGGGGGAATGTCGTTCCATGGGGGGCTGTTGGGGGTCATTATTGCGTCCATTTGGTACACGCGCATCCATAAAATTCGCTTTATGGCGTTTTTGGATTTGGCGTGTGCGGTGGCGCCCATTGGGTTGTTTTTTGGTCGTCTTGCGAACTTTATCAATTCAGAACTTTGGGGCCGTACCACGAATGTTGCGTGGGGCGTGGTGTTCCCGAACGGTGGGCCATACCCCAGACACCCCAGTCAAATTTACGAAGCTTTGTTAGAAGGTTTGTTGCTGGTGGTGATTTTGCATTTGGTGTGGCGGCGCGAAAGCTTGCGCTCGAAACCCGGTGTTATTGCCGGAGTATTTTTGATCGGCTACGGAATGTCGCGCATCATTGTGGAACTGTTTCGCCAACCCGATGCGCACTTGGGGTATCTTATCGGCGGCACCACGATGGGCCAATGGTTATCGTTGCCGATGCTGTTGGCGGGCGCCAGCTTGATTGTATACGCGCATAAAAAGGCCAAGGCATGAGCCTGCTTCTGCCGATTATTGCGGCGGAAATAAAATCCCAAGGCCCCCTATCGGTTGCCCGTTATATGGCCATGGCTTTGGGTCATGACCAGTACGGGTATTACACAAAACAAGACCCCTTCGGCGCTCAAGGCGATTTCATCACATCACCGGAAATCAGCCAAATGTTTGGCGAGATGTTGGGGTTGTGGTGTGCGGCGGTGGATCAATCCCTAGGCCTTTCTGGCCCCATAAATCTGGTTGAACTTGGCCCCGGACGGGGGACGTTGATGTGTGATGCCTTGCGCGCGGCTGGTTCTGTGCCCGGGTTTTTAGAACGCGTGCGGGTGTCGTTGGTGGAAACCAGCCCGGTGCTTCGGGCGCGCCAAAAAACAAGTCTAGAGCCCTTTGACGTCGAGGTTACGTGGTATGACCGTTTCGAAGACGTCACAGAAGGCCCCATGTTGGTGATTGGAAATGAATTCTTTGACGCGATGCCCGTGCACCAATATGTGCGCGCCAAAGACGGATGGTTTGAACGCTTGGTGGGATTGGCAAAAGATCAAAGCACGTTGGTGTTTGAGCTGTCCGCTGACAAAATTGATCAAAACCTTATTGCAGAGGTGTTGTTGAATACGGCAAAAATAGATGACGTGTTTGAAGATCAAGCCATATCGAAAACCATTATGACCAAGATTGCCGAACGCCTTGTGGCCCACGGCGGGGCCGCCGTGTTCTTGGACTATGGTCATGACCAACACGCGCTGGGCGATACCTTTCAAGCCATGAGAACGCACCAGTTTGTGGATGTTCTGTCCAATCCGGGCGATCAGGACTTAACGGTTCATGTGGATTTTGAACAGATGTCCCAGGCCGCAAAAAAAGCCGGGGCCGATGTTTATGGACCCCTGGCGCAAGGGGTCTTTTTGGAAAGCCTTGGTTTACGTCAACGGGCCGGAGCCTTGAAAGCCTCCGCGACCCAAGATCAACTTTTTGACGTGAACAGAGCCTACAGCCGTCTCACCAGCCCGGAACAAATGGGCAGCCTGTTTCGGGTGATAGCGCTTGGTTCGTCGGGGCAACGTATGGGTTCGTCGGGGCAAAGTACGGGTTCGTCGGGGCAAAATGCGCGCCCTAAAGATTTGAATGTACCGCCATGGTCTTGATAGCCCTATATCAAAGACACACAGCCGATGGCATCTTCGCGCGATTGGGTGGTGTTTTGCACGCGGGCGCTGAAATCATTTTTTTGGGTGGTGTTGCGTAAGGAAATGATGTCTTTGGACTGCCAATCGCCAATGACCGTATCGCCAATGTCCATGATAAACTGGCTTGATGTTTCCAAAACCACATAGGATTTTTCATCGATTTTGACGGCGATGGCGCCCAAGGCATGATTGATGGCAATAACAGTTGCGGTCATTTCTTGTTCCCAGCCTTTATCCCAGTCTTCGTCCCAGTCTTTATCCCAGTCTTTATCCCAGTCTTCGTCCCAGTCTTCGTCCCAGTCTTTATCCCAGTCTTTATTCCTGTGATTTGCACTTAAATCTACCATTGCCCAGAGCATTTCAACAAACTTCTTTGCTTTTGGGGGGGCTTTCTTGTTGGCTTTCGCGCAGGTTATCTTTTAAATGGGGCTATGTTCAAAATAAACAACCTGATTCTTCGGCGTGTTCAACATGGTTTTTTGTCCCGTAAAGGCGGCGTGAGCCAAGGTGTTTATACGTCGTTAAATTGCGCCTATGGCTCAAACGATGCTTTTGAAAACGTAGCTGAAAACCGCAGACGCGCCGTGCGCCGTGCGGGTTTAAATAGCGCACCGTTGGTGAGGTGTTCGCAAATTCATTCCGCGCGCGTGGTGACGGTTGTGGCTCCCTGGGCTCCCGACCAAGCCCCCGAGGCCGATGCCTTGGTCACCAACATAGCCTCAATTGCGTTGGGGGTGTTGACCGCTGATTGTGTCCCAGTGCTGTTTGCGGATGTAAATGCGGGGGTTGTTGGGGCGGCAATCATAGCTTTGGAAAAGAAATATGGTG
>JAESSV010000232.1 GCA_016763895.1 Magnetovibrio sp.
GTTTTTTTCAAAGAATATCCCGGGCTCGCCATGTTCGCATGGACATTTTGATCGATCGACACTAAAAAAGAGTTAGATTTATTCCACTCCCAACACAGGTTCCTTCCGTGAAATACATCAGCACCCGGGGAAAAGCCCCAAAACTAGCCTTTGACGACGTTCTTTTAACGGGCCTTGCCCGAGACGGCGGTCTTTATCTTCCAGAAACATGGCCCAAATTTTCGGCAGATGAAATTACCGAAATGAAATCCATGAGCTATGAACAAGTCGCGGTCAAAGTCATGCTTCCGTTCGTCGAAGGTTCCATAGACGAAGCCACGCTGAGCAAAATCGTCGATGAAACGTACAAGGTGTTTAAAGGCGACGATCCGGCCCCCATCAAACAATTGGGCGATAATGAATACGTTTTAGAACTGTTTCACGGCCCCACATTGGCCTTCAAAGATTATGCGCTTCAATTTTTGGGCCACATGTTTGACCATGTTTTGGCGAAACGCAACGAAACGCTCACCATCGTTGGCGCCACATCTGGCGACACCGGGTCCGCCGCCATTGAAGCGTGCCGCGACCGCGACGCCATCGAAATCTTTATTTTGCACCCCGAAGGCAAGGTGTCCGAAGTCCAACGGCGCCAAATGACCTCGGTGCTCAGCGACAACGTTCACAACATTGCCTTGAAAGGTAATTTTGACGATTGCCAAAACACCGTCAAAGCCTTGTTTGCCGACACCCAATTTCGAGATTCCGTGCATTTGTCCGCCGTCAATTCCATCAACTGGTGCCGCATTATGGCGCAAGTGGTGTATTATTTTTGGGCCACCCTCAAAGTCGCATCCCCCGGCAAGCCGGTCAGCTTTTCCATACCCACCGGAAATTTCGGCAATGTCTTTGCCGGTTATGTGGCCAAACAAATGGGTTTGCCCATCGATCGACTTGTCGTCGGCGCCAACGCCAACGACATCTTGATCCGCTTCATTGAAACCGGGCGCATGGAAAGCAAGGACGTCTTTGAAACCTCAAGCCCGTCCATGGACATTCAAGTTTCCAGCAACTTCGAACGCTTTTTGTTTGAAATGTTGGACCGAGATGCCGAAGCTTTAAGCGCCCTTATGGATGAATACAAAGCCACCGGAAAGTTTGCGGTCTCAGACGCATTGATGGATCGCATCCGCGGCCTGATTGATGGCGAACGTTTTGATGACGATGCAACGTCCAAGCTGATTGGTAAAGTTTATGAAGACCGGGGCTATCTTCTTGACACCCACTCTGCCATTGGTGTTGGCGCAGCCGGAGCCCGCCGTGGCAACACCGATATTCCCATCGTCGCATTGGCCACCGCGCATCCCGCCAAATTCCCGGACGCGGTCAAGGCGGCAACCGGTGTGCGCCCAGAATTACCTGACTTTTTGGCGGATTTGATGGACCGTGAAGAACGTTGTCATACCCTTGATTATGATTACGATACGATTAAGGGCTACATCGAAACCAAACTTAAGGGACGCCACAAACTTTGACAAATACCGTGACAAACACTGTCCGCATTACGGAGCTCGACAATGGGCTGCGCATCATCTCAGACGAAATGTCTCGCGTTGAAACGGCTTCTGCCGGAGTTTGGATAGAAGCCGGATCGCGCCACGAAACACCCCAAATGAACGGTGTGTCCCACATGTTGGAACACATGACGTTCAAGGGCACCAAGCGTCGATCTGCGAAATCCATTGCCGAAGAAGTTGAAAACGTTGGCGGGCATTTAAACGCCTATACGTCCCGCGAAAACACCGCCTATTTTGCCAAAGTCCTCAAGGAAGACTTAGGTCTTGCCATAGATGTGGTTGCCGATTTGGTGCAGAACGCGGTTTTGGACGAAACCGAACTTGAACGTGAACGGGGCGTGATTTTACAAGAAATTCACCAGGCCCAAGACAGCCCGGACGATGTCATTTTTGATTTGTTTCAAGAGGCTTGTTTCCCCAAGCAAGCGTTGGGGCGACCCGTATTAGGCCCGGCCCAAGGCGTTCGCGACATGGACCGCACGGACATCATCGACTATATGCACGAACATTATGTGGCCCAAGGCATGATCATTTCGGCGGCCGGCAACTTTGAACACGATCGCTTGGTTGACTTGGTCAACGAACACCTGCCCCAACCCCGATCCGGAAAAGGACAAGCTTATCCGTCTGGCGCGTACGTGGGCACGGACAAGCGTGAACACAGAGACATTGAACAAGCCCACCTGATGTTGGGTTTTGAAGGTCTCACCTACGGCGATGATGA
Organism: Magnetovibrio sp.; assembly: GCA_016763895.1. GTDB lineage: Bacteria > Pseudomonadota > Alphaproteobacteria > Rhodospirillales > Magnetovibrionaceae > JANLGW01. Next base: position 2,281 of record JAESSV010000232.1, read on the forward strand.
TTTTTATGCGGCGTCCGTGATGTCGATGATTTTAGGCGGCGGCATGTCTTCACGTTTGTTCCAGGAAGTCCGAGAAAAACGCGGCTTGGTGTATTCCGTGTATTCGTTTTTGTCGTCTTATTCCGACACCGGCATGTTTGGCATTTATGCGGGCACCGGGGAAAAAGAAACCAAAGAATTGATCCCCGTGGTGTGTGACGAAATTGGCAAAATTTGCCACAGTGTTAACGATCAAGAGCTGCTGCGCGCCAAGGCTCAAATGAAAGCTTCTGTGTTGATGAGCTTGGAAAGCACGTCGTCTCGTGCCGAACAATTGGCCCGCCAACTTTTGGTCTTTGGCCGGGAAATCCCCACCGAAGAAACGGTGCGTAAAATCGATGCCATCAACACCACAGACATCAACCGCATTGCCAATCGCATTTTTGCAACGACGCCCAGCCTTGCGGCCCTTGGCCCCATCGGTCAGGTCGAAGATTATGAACGCATTAAAAGCCGTCTAAAACAGTAAACGTGTCCCATTAAGCGTGCCCAATTAAGGGGGCCCAATTAAGCGTGTCCCATTAAGCGTGCCCAATTAAGCATGTCCGGCGTCTTCGCTGAGCAAACTAAGATCAATGCCAAGCTTGCTCATGGCATGATGCCACTTTGCGTCTAAATCGGCCTCGAACACCAATTCCGGGTCGGCTTCGACGGTCAGCCAGCCATTTTCCAAAATTTCGGCGTCCAATTGCCCCGGTCCCCATCCGGCGTAGCCCAAAATCAACAAACTTTGTTGTGGCCCTTCGCCAAGGGCAATGTCTTGCAAGATGTCCAGAGTTCCCGTCAAAGCCATTTTATCATTCACGACCATGGTGCTGTCATGAACGTATTCAGGGGTGTGCAGCACGAACCCCCGGCCTTGTTCGACGGGACCGCCAAGCTGTACGGAAATTTTGTCGGAATAAGGCGTGGGCGTAACGCCAAGCTGTTTAAGAAGTTCCGGCAAGGTGATGTCTTCCATGGCTTGATTAATGACAAGCCCCATCGCACCATCTTTGGAGTGCGCACAAACATAGACCACGGCTTTGTCAAAACGTGAATCGGGCATGCCAGGCATAGCCACCAAAAGGTGACCGACTAAATAGGGTGTGTCCGAAGTCAAAATAGTCATAAGCAAGGCCTTTTTTTGTTACGGAAATAATTATGACATAAGAACACGCATAACCCAATGCAACATGTTATGCCATACCCTCGCCATTTTATGCTTCTATAGATGGCGCTTCGAATTAGAAAATGCGGAAAATTATGTTAAAACTCATTCAACTCTTTGCCTTTTATATTTTCATCACCCTCATTCCATTCGGGACAGCATGGGCCGAAACAGCCACAAGCTGGTCCGAAGCGGACACGTCTCGGCTGCGCATCATCAGCCAGGTCCAAGCCGTGGGCAATGCACCACAGATTACTTTGGGGCTTCATTTCAAACTTGATGATCATTGGAAAATCTATTGGCGTGCCCCCGGAGACGCGGGTTTTCCCCCTTCTATTGACAGCACCGGGTCAACAAATGTCGCCAACACCGCCATTCAGTGGCCGCTTCCCAATCGCTTTTCGATTTTAGGTTTTGAGACCCTCGGCTACACCACCGAAGCCGTGTTGCCGGTAACGGTGACCCTCAAAAATCCCGGCGAAGCCCTTCAATTGAAAGCAGTTGTCAGCTATTTGGCCTGTGCCGAGGTGTGTATCCCGCATGATGCGAGCTTTGATTTAACCATCCCGGCGGGCGAAGCCGCACCGTCGACGGAAGCTCACCTGATCAACCAATTCCAAGTCCAAGTGCCCACGTCAGGTCCCGCCATGGGATTGGCTTTAAAAGACGTTCAATTCAAAGCCGACGGCCCCAAAGCCGACACCGGAACCTTGATGGTCACCGCCACCTCGGACACACCCTTTGTTCAGCCCGATATCTTTATCGAAGGCTCAGAAATGCTTGCATTTTCAGCGCCCACCACATCCACAAGCGTTGACGGAGCTTTGGCTTTGATGGAAATCCGTGTGGAAGGCCTGTCTTTCCTCAAAACCCCATTCACAGAAACCCCGCTCACCTTAACCTTGTCGGATCGCCCCAGAAGTGCCGAATTTAAAGGCGCCCAAGCCAAAGCTGCGACGCCAGACATGTTGGCTTTGGCCGATGAATTGCCCCGGGATCGGACCAACCAAGCCCCTTCTTTGTTGATGATGTTGGGACTGGCCTTGTTGGGCGGATTGATTTTAAATTTAATGCCGTGTGTGTTGCCCGTGTTGTCCATAAAACTGTTGGGCGTGATCAGCCATGGCGGCGGGGACACACGCACCGTGCGTTTGAACTTTCTTGCCTGTTCCGCAGGGATTATTTCTTCCTTTTTGGCCCTTGCCACAATTTTAATCATCTTAAAATCCGCAGGCGTCGCCATTGGTTGGGGCATCCAGTTCCAACACCCCTGGTTTTTGGTCGCTATGGCGATGATTGTGACTTTGTTTGCCTGTAACCTTTGGGGATTTTTCGAAGTCCACTTGCCCGACTCCGTCGCCGAAATTGGCGCTCAGGAAACCCATGTTCACGGTCTGGGCGGTCATTTCATGACCGGCGTATTCGCGACCTTGTTGGCAACGCCTTGTTCGGCACCGTTTTTGGGCACCGCCGTCGGGTTTGCTTTCACACGAGGAACGTCCGAAATTTTAATGATTTTCGCCGCCCTTGGTGTGGGGCTTGCGACACCGTATTTATTGGTGTCCGCATATCCTAGGTTTGCCACCATGATGCCCAAACCGGGCAAGTGGATGATTTATCTGCGCCGTTTCTTAGGCTTCACCTTGGCCGCCACCGGAGCCTGGCTGGTGACGATTCTGGCGGTTCAGGTTTCCGACGTTGCGGCCATGATCATCGGCGCCATTATGATCACGATCGCCATTATGTTGTTCATCCACAAACGCCTGCACCACCGCTATGGACGCATGGACTGGATTGCCGTTTCGATCTTAGCCGTGCTGGCCTTTGGTGTCCCCGACACCGTTGCCAACACCCCGCAAAATGAGACTTACACCGCCAAGCTCCACGGCATATGGCAGAACTTTGATGAACGCAAAATTGATCGATTGGTTGGCGAAGGCCGGGTTGTGTTTGTCGATGTCACCGCAAAATGGTGTATCACATGCCAAGTCAACAAAGCCGTTGTGCTCAGCCAGGGCGAAGTCTACATCCGCCTCAACGGCCCGGACGTGATTGCCATGCAAGCCGACTGGACCAAACCCAGCGAAGTCATTTCCAGATATTTAGCATCCTTTGGTCGCTATGGCATTCCGTTTAATGCCGTCTATGGCCCCCGCGCCCCCGACGGCATTGCTCTTCCCGAACTTTTAAGTCAGGCTGTAGTCCTCGACGCCCTCAACAAAGCCGCGAAAGAATAAGCTTATGACCTTAAAAACTGGTGATAGAATTCCGACAGAAACTGTTTTTGAAATGGGTAAAGATGGCCCACAAGCCTTCAATACCGATGATTTATTTGCCAACAAGACCGTGTTGATGTTCGGCCTGCCGGGGGCCTTTACCCCCGTATGCTCTGAGAACCACTTGCCCGGATACGTCGGTCTTGCCGACCAAATCAAGGCCCGGGGCGTGGATGAGATTTTCTGTTTTGCGGTCAACGATGCTTTTGTCATGGCGGCTTGGGGCTTGGGCCAAAACGTTGCGGGAAAGGTCCGTATGATTGGGGACGGAAGCGCCTTGCTGACGCACAAAATGGGCCTCGAACTGGACCGGATTGACGGTGGTCTTGGCATCCGTTGTCAACGGTTTGCGATGGTGATCAAGAACGGCATTGCACACAGCCTAGACATCGAAGCGCCCGGCACCTTTAACGATTCGAGCGCCGCCGCGCAATTGATCAAACTGTAGAATCCGGCCCCTGAGCCAAACCTACATCAACTTGCTGTCTTTAAGCTGTTGCACCGCAAGGGTCGCAATCGTATCACAACGCTCATTTTCAGGATGGCCCGAATGGCCTTTGATCCAAAACCATTCAACCCTATGGCCTTGTAAGGCTTCGTCCAATCGTTTCCAATACCCTTGATTTTTGACGGCTTTTTTCGCCCCGGTTTTCCACCCATTGCGTTTCCACCCATGCATCCATTTCATGGCCCCATCCATGACATATTTGCTGTCGGTGTGAATGTTTACACGATCCACGTCCCGTTTTAAGGCTTCTAACCCGCAAATCACCGCCATCAATTCCATGCGGTTGTTGGTGGTGTCGTCTTGGAATCCAGACAATTCTTTTTCGACGCCTTTCCACCGCATCACCACGCCCCAGCCACCGGGGCCGGGATTGCCGCTGCAAGCGCCATCCGTATATATATCAACCGCATCATCTTTGCTCATCTCACGAACCTCATCCAAAAATTTCCTATAACCCATACGCACCGGGGCCTTCAAGGCCACGATGAAAGCGTAATTTTTGTAAATATTTACGCGGGTCTTTGGGCGTGACAAGGGCCCCTTCGGGGGTGTTAAGCCAATCATATAAACGCGTCAACAAAAAGCGCATGGCGGCTCCTCTGGCCAACAAGGGCAAGGCTTCGATTTCTGCCGCCGACAAGGGCCTGACCTTACCGTAAGCCCGCAACATTTTTTTCGCCTTGGTGACGTTAAAGCTGCCATCCAATTCGAAACACCACGCATTGAGGCACACGGCAATGTCATAGGCCAACAGATCATTACAGGCAAAATAGAAATCAATCAGACCGGACAGCTTTTCGCCCCTAAAAAAGACATTGTCGGGAAATAAATCCGCATGAATAATCCCGGTGGGCAAATCATGGGGCCAAAGGGATTCCAGGTCGTCTAAGTCTTGTTCCAATTCTTCTGTGACGCCCTTGATGACCTCGTCCGCACGGCCTTTGCACGCGTCTAAAATTGGGCGCCACCCTTGAACACTTAACGTGTTTTTGCGGCTCAATCCAAAATCAGCCCCCGCCACATGCATATGGGCCAAGGCCGTTCCCAGTTCAGAAACATGGTGCATCTGGATTCGTTTCGGCCACATCCCCGACAAAAACGTCACAACGGCTGCGGGCTTTCCAGACAAGGTATGGATCATTTCGCCGTTCGGAGACCGGATCGGTTTGGGACACGCAACGCCTTTGGCTTCTAAATGTTCCAACAGGCCCAAAAAGAACGGCAAGTCCTTTGGATCCACCCGTTTTTCGTAAAGCGTTAAAATATATGTACTTTTTTCCGTCACAAGTTGAAAGTTCGAATTTTCAACACCTTCGGCGATGCCTTTGCAGGATAACACCTCGCCCAAATCCAGATTTTGTGCAAATTTTCTTAACGCATCATCGGTCACTTCAGTATAAACAGCCATTTGGTATCCATTTTTAACGTATTATATTTTGACGGAGTAACATAGAGCCCCCGAAATCTTAGCGGTATGGCAACTATTCGACGATACTATGTCAGTGACGATTTATAAGGAATAGAAATGCGTCCTTTCGGACAATTAAGTAGACTGGTCATTCTCATCAGCCTTGCCACGGCCCACACCAGTGGCGCAAGTGTGTTGGATGATGGAACATTTTTAGTCGCAGAAGGCCTCGCCTCGTTTGAAACTGCCGCCGGAATTCCGTCCGTCATCAGCCAACCCAACACGCGCACAAATTACCCCGCAAGCCTGATTCGTAAAATCCAACAAGGGCTCGCCAACCAAGGCTTTTTCTTGGGCGCTGTCGACGGCGCCTTTGGGCCAAAGACCGAACAAGCCATCCGCGCCTATCAACAAAGTGCCGAGCTGTTCATTGACGGCGTTCCCAGCCAGCAATTGGCCAAGGATTTGGAAACGGGCGGCAAGGTGAGTAAATTGCTCAAACGCCTCAAGAAATCCCGCAACAACTCAGCCTCAGACGCACGCGCATCCTTGATGGCTCGCCCGGAAACCCGTTTTCTTTTGGAAAATGCGGATCAGGATCCCACGGCACCGCACAACACCAAAGACTGCATGGCAAACCCAAATCCAAAATGTTTGCTGATCGAAGCGTCGGACAGTGCCGGAAACATCGAAAAATCGGAAATGCGCGATTGGGCCCTGGGTGAAATCCTCGTCTCTCAAGCCAGAGCCGGGCTGGCCTCGGATGCCCTGGGCACCACACGCCGTATTCACGACCCCCGTTTGATCATCGTGGCGCTGCGCGAAATTGCCAAGGCTCAAGCCACCGCAGGAGACACCGCAGCCGCCATGGCGGCGGTGGACATTATTCCTGATCTTTCTCAACAGGTTCAAGCCTATGTAGCCATTGCCGAAATCCAGGCTCAACATGGTAACATTCAAGATGCTGCGGAAACCAGCAAGCATTTGGTTCGCTACCTTGCGCGCATTGATTCCCCCCTTACCCGCGTGACCATACATACCCGCATCGCCAGCATCTTGCACAAAGCCAAGAACCGCGTCCTCAGCCAAAAACACATCGCCCAAGCCGAAAATATTGTCCGCACCATTCAAAAGAAAAAAGATCGCGACGAAGGACAACGTCACATTGCCGGGGCCTATGCCGACATCGGCAACCCAGCCCAAGCAATGGCGCTTTTGAAAACGGTAAAAAGCGGGTCCGAAGATGCTCCGGTGCTGATTGCCGCAGCAACAAAACTGGCCCAAACAGGCGAGCTGGACCAAGCCATTATCACCGCCCAAAACATTGAAGCCATGCGCTACCGAGCCTTGGTTTTGGCGCGCATTGCGTCTTATCAAGCCGGCGCTGGCGATCTGGTGAATTCTCGCACCACCATGGACCAAGCTTTGGCCGCAGCGGAAATCATCAAGTTCCCCTTCGCCAAGGCCTACGCATACTCGCGCATTGCTTTGGCTCTGAACGATGTCAGCATCAGCGCCGACAATGATCAAATGCTTTTGTATGAGGCCTTGAAAATAGCAAATCTTATCAAGGATGAACGCCTTAAGGCGCATATTTTTTGGGCCATAACCGACACCCGCACCCTTGCCGACGATGCCAAGGGCACCAAAGTGGCCAAGCACGCCGCCACGTCGGCAACGCAAAATATCAAAAGCCCCTTTTCCCGGGTTTGGATGTTGTGCGACATTGCCGAAGAACGTGCGAAAAACGGCAATATTGATGCGGCCTGGCTGCTTTTCGATGACGCCTTTGAAGAAACAAAATCCATCTCTAACCCGTGGGGGCGCGCCAGGGCTTTGAGCAAAGTTGCGGGCGCCATGACCCTCCTTGCCGACCAAACCAGCAAAATCGCCAACCGTCGTTAGGGTCAGACCTCTTAATCCGTGTTGAGGCTTGTATCAAAGTTTGAGACCTTTTAAGGTGCGTCTATATTTCGTAATTATATTCACCGATTAAAGAAGCGCCAGATGTTGAAAAAAAGCATTGCGATGATCGTCTTGGGATTGGGGTTGGGGTTGGCCGCCTGTGCCGGCA
>JAESSV010000233.1 GCA_016763895.1 Magnetovibrio sp.
AGACGCCCTGATTGACTATTCAGGCACCGAACTGGTCACGGATGAAAACGCCAAACCCATCACCCGCTGGGATGGTCGCACCACCAAAACCAACCCGACCACGGGCAAAGAAGTGCCCGACGAAACAGCCCGCGAACCCGTCTATCGCTACATCAAACCCAAACCAAACATATGGCCCAAAGCCGACTTCATCGTTGGCAACCCGCCATTTTTGGGTGCCAAGTATATCAAAAACACCATGGGCGAAGGCTATCAAGAAGCGTTGTGGTCGGCCTACAAAGAAAAGGACGTGCCACGTTCGGCAGATTTTGTCATGTATTGGTGGCACAAGGCGGCTCAATTGACGCGTTTGGGCAAGACCCGACGTTTCGGGTTCATCACCACCAATTCCATCACGCAAACCTTTTCCCGCCGGATCTCCGAAAGGCATATGCGCGAGAAAAACCCCATCAGCCTTGTGTACGCCGTTGCCGACCATCCATGGATTGACGCCGCACAATGTGCCGCCGTGCGCATCGCGATATCTGTCGGAGCGGCAGGTAATCGCTTAGGACGCCTCGGCACCGTGGCCCAAGAAACAAAAGCTACTGATGGCATGAGCCATGATGTTGAGCTTGACGTAAACCTCGGCAAAATTCACGCGAATTTACGGATCGGCGCTGACTTAACCTCGGCCCAGATATTGCGAGCGAATGGCACTCTTTCTTCCCCTGGCGTAAAGCTTCACGGATCTGGTTTCATCGTCACTCCAGACGTGGCGAAAGACTTGGGATTGGGATCGGTTAAAGGGTTGAAAAAACATATCCGATCCTATCGACATGGCAGAGACCTCATGGGCAATCCGCGCGGTGTTATGGTCATCGATCTATTCGGCTTGAGTGATGTCGAAGTTCGCAAAAGATTCCCCAAGGTCTATCAACATGTCTTTGATCATGTAAAGCCAGAACGTGATCAAAATAATCGTGCGAGCTATCGCAACAACTGGTGGATTTTTGGCGAACCAAGGAAAGACTTACGTCCTGCCCTTAAAGGCCACGCACGTTACATCGCCACGGTAGAAACCGCCAAACACCGCGTGTTTCAGTTTCTCGATATCTCCATCCTGCCGGACAACAAGATCGTCGCAATTGCTTTGCCGGATGCTTGGCATTTAGGCGTGCTCTCTAGCCGGGTTCATGTTGTATGGGCTCTAGCAAAGGGCGGACAACTTGGGCCAACACCTGTTTATCCAAAATCTGAATGTTTCGACCAGTTCCCCTTTCCAGATACCATGGAAAAACAGAAAACCACCATTCGTGATTTGCCGGAACAATTCGACGCGGTTCGTGCCGTTATCGGAAACGCCGAAACACCACTGCGCGCCGAAGAGGTTGCCAGAACGTTCAGCCGCGCCAACAAAACAAAAGTCGCAGAGGTCCTCACCACCCTAGAAGGCCTAAGCCAGATCCACCGGGTCGGAACCGAAAGGTTCGCGGCTTAGCCAAATAAGGTCTCATTGCTTGAGGCTAACAGCTAGCAACCCCAATATGAACGCGATAACGATGACCAAAACGAATGATATCAAGATCGAATGCCCGAAATGCGGTACTGATAATGCTATTCCACAAACATGGGATTTAATATGCCTAACGTGCGAAGCTCCACTTAAAAGCGGTAAGTATTCTAAACGGTTTATATCGGTGTGGGCCGCCTTGGCAATAGGTGCCGGCGGCACCATTGGGGTGGATCAAATGTTCAAGGTGGATCGCTATCCCATAAAAGTTGAACACACGATCATTGAAGATTGCATAAACCGATCAAGAATCCCGATGACCAATCCAGACATCGTTAAAAAAAGAGAAGTTTGTATCTGTGCCCTGTCGAAAACTCAAAATGATTTTGATGCAGAGCCGTTTGACGGTAAAAAATTAAAGCATGAATTTAGTCAAGTTTTTGCCGGAAACGCAGTTCAATGCATCATTAACCAAAAGTAATCGCCATGATGATCCAGAAAAAAGGCCACCCCGAAGGGCGGCCTTGATTATCGCATTTTATTTACCCTTGGGCGGGTTATTACCGCGCCCGCCGCCGGACTTCCCCCGGTTTGACTGGGGCCATTGGGTACGGGGATTGAGGATGCTGTGATCATTTTATTTTTCCTTTTTGTGTTTGAGGTCGCGTTGATGTTGAGTTACTTGATTTTACTATTTTCAAAGGCCGCGTCCCTAGCGCGTTCGGGGAATTTATCTGTTGCGGTCTTGCCGTCGGGGTTTTTAACCGCAGCGATCCCTATCCGTTTAGCGGCGGGCTTGGTCATGGGGTTTAAAGGTTTTTTAGTCATGTCATATCTTCCTTATTTTGGTTTAATGCGGGCGCTCATTGCGCCTTACAATTTTAATCTGGCTTAGGGGGGGAGACACATGGGGACAGACCAAAAAATTTCTCAATTACAGCAAGAAATTATTGACGGGCTCAACCGTTGCGGCCTATCCGTGAAAGCCTTTGCTGAGTATTGTTTCCTTGAAGAAACAGACCACGATGACGCTACAGAGCTTGCAAAATTCATTGAGAAATTTAAAAAGCAATTAAAGCGTTCCAGTTCATCACCGCGCATTCACGCAACGCTCGAGCGATACCGCGAAATCCTCTTTTGCCACCGCGATTATGATCGCAAAGGAACACTGCCGCCGCGCATCGTGGCCTATCCAGAAGTCGGTGATGACTTCAGGCGCAGCATGGCCCGTACCTCTATAGCCATCGACGAAGCACTGGAAAAAAAGGCACGGTTGGCAGAAGAAAAGAGCTTTTTAGAAGATTAGCAGCCCTTGAACACGCCATCTAATTCTGTATCTTGTGATTGCGTATGGATAAATAAAACGCTAGCTTAGGGTGTGTTTATTTAGGGGGTAATCTATGTCAATTCCAAGCTTTCAAGCGTTCATGCTACCTGTTCTCGAGGCCGCGAAGGATGGCGAAATATCCATATCCGAGGTTCGGGATAAAATAGCCTTGGAACTTGACTTAACGGATGAGGATATCAGTGAGTTATTGCCCAGTGGACGCCAGACCTATTTTGTCAACCGCGTGAGTTGGGCGCGCCACTTTATTGAAAAAGCTTTGTTGGTGAAAACAACAAAACGCGGTTATTTTCAAATTACGCCCCGGGGCAAAGAATTATTGACGCAACAACCCGACAAAATCAACATTGACTTTTTGCTGAGTTATCCCGAATTTGCCGAATGGAGAGAAGCTGGAAATGTGAGTGGTGGGCAGGTCGTATTGACTGAACCTCAAACGAATGAAGCATCCACTCCGGAAGAAAATATTGAAGCCAATTATGCAACCTTACATGCTTCCGTCCGCGCCGATGTTATGGATAGAATTAAGGATTGTTCATGGCAATTTTTTGAGCGCCTAATTGTCGACCTCCTTCTCGCCATGGGATACGGAGGAGGCCGTTCTGAGATGGGTGAAGCCTTCACCAAAAGTGGAGATGGGGGCATTGATGGCGTTATTAAAGAAGACTCCCTGGGGCTGGATGCCATCTATATTCAGGCAAAGAAATACGACCCTAATAAGTCTGTGCGAGCAGGCCGTCCCGACCTGCAAAGATTTGTCGGAAGCCTTGATGGCCTTGGGGCAACCAAGGGCCTGTTTGTATGTCTGTCTGGTTTTACGAGTGAGGCCAGAGATTACGTTCGAACATCATCAAAACGAATCATCCTCGTTGATGGCGAAGAACCCGCGAACCTCATGATCCGCCACAACGTCGGAGTCCGCGTGCGCGATGTTTATGAGCTTAAGGGTTTGGATGAAGATTAT
>JAESSV010000234.1 GCA_016763895.1 Magnetovibrio sp.
GCAAAATCCTGAAACATCAAGCCAATGCCGCGTTTTTCCGGGGCTAGGCTGAGCCCTGTTTTGCCATCGGCAACGGTTTTTCCGCGCAACAAAACTTTTCCCTCTTGAAGGGTTTCCAAGCCCGCCGCCAAGCGCAACAAGGTGGTCTTGCCGCACCCAGAAGGCCCCAACAAACAGGTCAGCTTTCCGGCTTCAGCCACCAACGACACGGTGCCAAGGACATGAGATTTTTCATATGCGTGACGGATGCGTTCCATTCTTAGGCCACTCATGTGGTGGGCTCCTTTGGGTCCGAATGAACGGGTCTTGATTTCGTCATGGTCATGCTGAGCAAAATCACCGGAATGATGCCTGTGGCGACGATGGTGAGCGCCGCCAGCGAGGCCTCGGGCAGAAGTTCGTCCGAAGCATACTGGTGGACAAAGGTGGCCAGGGTTTCAAAGTCAAAGGGGCGCAAAATGGTGGTCATGGGCAATTCTTTCATGCAATCGACAAACACCAACAACGCCGCCGTCATGATGGAACTTTTTAACATGGGCAGGTGGACGCGTCTCAACGTGGTAAAGGGGCCGGCGCCCAATGTCCGGGCCGCGCCATCCATGGACGGCGTGATTTTGGCGAGCCCCGATTCCGCCGCGCCAAAGGACAAAGACAAAAAACGCACCACATAGGCAAAGGTGACCGCAATCACCGTGCCGGAAAAAATCAAGCCCGTCGACACCCCAAAGGCCGCCGAGGAAAAGGCATCAATGGTGTTGTCCAAATCGCCCAAGAACATGACGATGCCAATGGCCAGAACCGCCCCCGGAACCGCGTAGCCGAGCGCGGCCAGACGGGACACAAGGTCAAGCCACCGCGCGCGTCCCAAACGAAGGCTATAGGCCAAAAACACACCCGTGACGATGGCGATCAAGGCGGCCAGCATGGACAGCGACAAGCTGTTGAGGACAGTGGTCCAATAATTGGCCTCTAAGGTGTCTTGGTAAAAATCCAAAGCATAAGAGCCAAGCACCCAAGCGGGCAGGGCAAACCCCAATGTGACGGGCAAGGCACAAACCAAAAAGGCCACGGTAGCGGGCAACGGTGTCAGCTTGTAGCCCGCAAAAGGCTTGGCGGGTGTTGAGGATTGATGAAATTTTTGACGTCGTCTTTGGTACCGTTCAAGGCCCACCAAAATAATCACAAAGGTCAACAAAACCAACGACAACTGAGCGGCCCCCGAAGGGCTATTCATGTTCAGCCAAACATCAAAAATACCCGATGTGAAGGTGGCGACCGCAAAAAAATCGACGGTGCCATAATCGTTTAAGGTTTCCATCATCACCAAACTGACGCCGACCGCAATGGCCGGACGGGCGAGGGGAAGGGCGACTTTGAAAAAGCTTTTCCACGGGCCATGGCCTAAGGTTCGGGCGGCTTCCAATACGCTGAAGCTTTGGTTTAAAAACGCCGTGCGCGCCAACAGGTAGACATAAGGGTACAACACCAAAGTCATCATGGTGATGGCGCCCCCTAATGAGCGAATTTCGGGGAACCAATAGTCTCGACGACTTGTGAATCCGCCAATTTCGCGAATGAGAACCTGAAGCGGCCCCGCGTATTCAAACAGATCGGTATAGACATAAGCGATCACATAGGCCGGAACAGCCATGGGGATCAGCAAGGCCCAGGCAAAGAAACCTTGTCCCGGAAAACGGCACATGGTGACAATCCATGCGGTGGCCGTGCCGATCACAAAGGTGCCGGTGCCCACGCCAATCATAAGCAACAACGTGGTCCAGACCAATTGGCTGAGCACGGTTTCAACCAGATGAGACCAAATATCACCCGAGGGCGTAAAGGCTAAATTCACCACCCACAAAATGGGCAACACTGTGATCGTTGCGATGAACAAAGTGCCCAGCGCCCATCCATGAAAGACGGGCCGTTTCAAAAGGGAAGGTGAAGGATCGAGCGTATCAGTTGTCAAAATTCACGCGGTCCATCATGCGAGCGGCTTTGGTATGGTTGGCGATGATTTTGGAAAGATTGGTGTCATCCGCTTTGAAGGTTCCCCAAGACGCGACCAAGGGATGGAGCTGAATACCCGAAAGCAACGGGTATTCCATGTTTTGCGCCGCAAACAAGCCTTGGATCTTTGGCGATGAAAGAAATTCCAAGAACATTTTGGCCTGTTGGACATGCTTGGCATACTTGGCAATTCCCGCTGCGGAAACGTTAACGTGGGTGCCGCGATCGTTTTGGTTGGGCAAAATAATGTTTACGGCTTCGGCGCTTTGGCGTTCTTGGGGCTTTTTGGTGTTGGTCAGCATTTTGCCAAAATAATAACTGTTGCCCACGGCCACATCACATTCGCCTTGGGCAATGGCTTTCACCTGAGCGCGATCGTTGCCTTGGGGGCGACGGGCAAGGTTATCTTTGACGCCTTGGATCCACGCTTGGGCGTCTTCCATGCCGCGGGCCGCAATGATGGAAGCCAAAAGCGAAATGTTATAGGGGTGCTTGCCCGATCGCATGCACACCCTGCCTTTCATATGAGGCTTTGCCAAGTCTTCGTATGTTGTCATTTCACCCGCTCTGACCCGGGTTTTATGAGCATAAATGGCACGTGCACGCATGGTGAGCCCATACCAAAGGCCATCAGGATCTCGAAATTGGGACGGAATGTTGGCGTCTAACGTGGTGCTTTTGACCGGTTGCAACAGGTCTTGGGCTGCAAATTCAGCGATGCGATTGATGTCTGCGGTCAAAACCACATCGGCTGGAGCGTTTTTGCCTTCGGCTTTTAAACGTTGCAGCAGACCTTTTTTGGAAAAAATGATTTTAACCTGAACCCCGGTATCGTCTTCAAAGGCCTTGATTAAGGGTTTGACCAAAAAGGCTTGGCGATAGCTGTACACATTTAACGTATCCCCTTGAGCCATCGCAGAGGGTATGTTGAACAAGATCAGGGCACACAACAGGGCACAAAACAAGGATGTGTTTGCTTTTTGGGGCACGTGTATGGGCACCGATGCTTGCATCACTATGAACCTTTGTTGCCGCGAATGTTGCCGCGAATGTTGTCGCGAATGATTCTTAATTGGAAAGATAGGACAGTTGCGAATCATTTGCAACCATATAAGCTCACTTTTTCTAGGGGTATTTAAATTCTAAAAGATTGTTTCAACACATATTTAACTGAAAGGCTTCATGCTCTATGATCTGTTCGATTGAGGATTCGGTGCGTTGCAGCTTTAAAGACAGGACGATGAGATGAAAATCGGCAAAGTTAGTCAAGGCAAAGGCCCATCAGGAGCAAAACGTTCCAAGGGTGGGTCGGGTTCTGGATTCGCGGATCAATTGCGTGGTGCTTCTTCTTCCGCCAGCACACCAACCGCATCCGGGGTGACAAATAATGCCAGCATTGACGGTGTCGATGCGCTTTTGGCTATGCAAGAAGTGGGTGATACGACCGATCGTGAAGCCCGCAAGAAAGTTGTGAATTACGGCGAAGATCTTTTGGATCGCCTTTATCGCATCCAAGATTCTTTGTTGGCGGGGGGCATTCCCAAAGACCAATTGATGACGATGGCGCAAAAATTACGAGCGGGCCGCGCGTCCATCAGCAATCCAAAATTGAATTCTTTGATTGATGAAATCGAGCTGCGCGTTGAAGTTGAGATCGCTAAATACACGCGGCGCCCCTGAAAAAGATAAAAATAAAGTGGTTTTTTCGACTTTTCCCCCGTTTTTCGGTAAAAATATGGAGAATCTGGAAATCTCAGCTTGCACGCGGGGGCTCCATTTCATATATTTCCCGCGAATTTATTACCATAAATGATTGGGTTAGACATGAACGTTTCAATTTCTCCTGACTATAGTCCCTCGAATGATGAGGAGTTTATGAATCCAGTTATGCTCGAATTTTTCCGCCAGAAATTACTGGATTGGAAAAGTGAGCTGTTAAAGGAATCAAGCGATACTCTTGAGCACCTTCAAGAAGGCACCGTTTCTGAACCAGACTTGGCCGACAGGGCCTCTGTGGAAACAGACCGAGCCTTGGAATTGCGCACCCGTGACCGGGCTCGCAAATTAATCAGTAAAATTGATGAAGCCTTGGGCCGTGTTGCCGATGGCAGCTATGGCTATTGCGAAGACACTCACGAGCCGATTTCCATCCCGCGCCTTGAAGCCCGCGCCATTGCGACCTTGTCCATTGATGCTCAAGAACGCCATGAACGCATGGAAAAGACCCACAGGGATGATTAACGTGATGATACCGTCATAAAGCCTATCGGTGTCATATGGACATTAAATCGATGTCATCTGGACATTAAAAAAGAGCAGATACTAGAAATGGTATCTGCTCTTTTTTGTCGAAAGGAAATAAGCGTCTGAAATAAAAGTGTTTATTTTATCCCAAAATACAATCTATACTATGTTGTGCGGATGGTATTGCAAAGGATGCCCGCAGAATTGGATTCGGGATAAGATTTTTAGGGGGGGTAATCGATGACTGTGTTTGCTCCAAAAAGTTTTTTGGAAAACGTGGCTTTGGACAACAGCGAGAGCCTTTATATTGCCTTGAAGAGCCTCTGTTTTTTTCATCCCAGCGCGGTGATGATTACGGATCGAGATAATGTAATTATTGAGATTAACCCGGCCTTTGAAAAGTTGACCGGGTACAGCCGCGATGAGGCCCTTGGCCAATCACCGGCCATTTGCAAATCCAGCAAGCACCCGGATGAGTTTTATGATGAAATGTGGGATTGCGTTCTCGAAAAAAATCATTGGGAAGGCAAGGTTTGGGATTGTCGAAAAGATCAAAGCATATATCCGAAATGGTTGCGCATAGACCGGCTTACGGACGAAAACGACCAAACCCTTTTTCATACGGCCGTGTTTCACAGCTTAAGCGAGGGCTGTGATGACGAAATTGTTGAAAAGCTGTTGTATTACGATCACCTGACCGGATTGCCCAACCGGGAACTTTTTCGCCATCACCTGGAACATGAACTGCAAGTTTCAGACCGCTATAATCGTAAGGCCGGGGTGATGTTGGTGAACATTGACCGGTTCAGCCAGATCAATGATGGCTTTGGTTATGGCGCCGGGGATGAATTGCTTGTTCAAGTGTCGAAAAGGCTTGAAGGGTGCGTTCGCAGAACCGACCTTGTCGCGAAATCGGAACAAGAACAAGCCCGCAAAACAGATTCCGTTTCGCGTTTTGGCGGCGATGAGTTTTCCTTTATTTTGTCTGATTTGATCAAAGGCGAAAGTGCTGCGATTGTTGCCGAACGGGTCCACAAAGTTTTCGAGACCCCCTATGACTTGAACGGGGAAACCCTTTACCTCAATGCGAGTGCTGGCATCGCCATTTATCCCGACAATGGCAATACCATTAATGATCTTATGCGGTGCGCTGAAAATGCATTGACCCGATCCAAACGCGATGGCGGGAATGAATACACGTTTTTTTCAGAATCCATGAACCAAAATGCGGCGTCTCGCATTCGTATGGAAAGTGATATCCGTGAAGCCGTAAAAGCCGAACAATTTGAACTTTATTACCAGCCCGAGGTGGATATTGCATCGGGCAGTCTGTATGGCATGGAAGCTCTTATTCGTTGGCCGCAACCAAATGGGGACGTTATGAGCCCCAATACATTTATTCCCGTAACCGAAGAAACAGGTCAAATTGTGCCCATCGGTAATTGGGTTTTGGAACAAGCGTGCCAAGACATCTTGTCCATGAATATGGATTTTGGAAAAAACTTAAAAGTGGCGGTTAACATTTCGCCCAAGCAATTTCGCCAAGATAAATTTCTTGATACGGTGCGCAGTATCGTTGCCAATTCTGGATGTGACCCAAAGTTTTTGGAATTGGAAATCACCGAAAGCATGGTGATGCAAGATGTCGAAAGTGCCATTGAAACCATGAAGTCCATTCGCAATATTGGCATTTCTTTGTCGATGGATGATTTCGGGACCGGGTATTCATCGTTGGCTTATCTGCGCCAGTTCCCCTTGGATGCCTTGAAAATTGATCGCTCGTTTGTCTGTGGCATGATGGAAAGTTCCGGGGATGCTTCCATCGTTGCGGCGATTTGTTCCATTGGCCGTAACTTAGGGCTCGACGTTATTGCCGAAGGCGTGGAACATGAATTTGAAGTGCCTCTGCTTGAAGAAATGGGCTGCACCATGATTCAAGGCTTTCTGTACGGAAAACCAATGCCCGTTGCAGAGTTCCGTAAAACCATCTTAAAAACACCCTAAGATTTTCCGAACTCCGGCCATCAACAACACCTGAGCCAACCCATGCGCCCTGGTGGCCCGTTCTTGTCACCAACATGCCCCGTTCTTGCCAACAAAGAGAGGCCGGAGCATTTGCTCCGGCCTGTGAGTTTGTGTCAAAAAGAGGTAGGCGATCCACCTCTTTCGAACGGGAACTGTGGATAAGGATTAGAACGGGAACAAGATGTCCCAAAGTTGTGTGCCCCAACGCGGTTGTTGCAGGCCACTGAGTGTGCCGCTGCCGCCATAACGGACGCGCATCTCAGCAATTTTGGTGTGAACAATTGTGTTATCAGATTCAATGTCTTCAGGACGAATAACGCCCGTCACCAAAAGTTCACGAATTTCAGAATTCACCAGAACCTCTTGGCGACCTAAGAAGACCAAGGCTCCGTTTGGCAAGACTTGTGTCACCACAGCAGCAAAGGTCAGGATTACTTTTTCACTTCGAGCAATGGCTCCATCGCCAGATGTGGAAGACGTGTTGCCAAAGTTGGCTGCGGCGGCCGGATTAAAGCCATTGGGCAGGTTGTTCTTGGCCAGCTTGGTTTCAAACCCTAACAATGCCGTGACATTGGCAACATCACTGTCTTTCCGATCGCGGGTGGTTTTGTTGGCCAAGATGGCGCTGTCGTTGAGCGACAGTTTGATGGTGAGAATGTCCCCAACGGCTTTTGCACGATGATCTTTAAAGAAGGCCTTTGCCCCGCTGCGCCACAATGAATTGGGGTTGCTTTCGGGAACGCTGGGGGCCGGCATTGGCAGGCTGACCGGACGATAATTTGGCATCACCGTTGGATTGGTGATTTGAGAAAGTTCGGGACCATCCCCAATTTCGCTGATGCGCGAAGTGGTTTTACAGGCGCTCAATACGGCTATGGTTAGGCCCAGGACGGCAAATTTCTTGAAGGATGAGATGTTATGTTTCATTGTCTTTCTCTCTCTCTCAACGCATGGCCAAGTTGACGCCCATGTCGACCTGAACCCGACCGGATCCGGTTATGACAGCGTCAATTACGGTGCTGGTTTGCACATTGGAAATGCGAATGGTGTCGCCCTTGCTGCCGGCTTGTAAAGCTCGACCCTTGGCGGTCAATTGCATGGAAGGCGTAATCAGGACCATGGTTACGGTTTGGCCCCGGCTGACCAACAACGGGCGGCGAACATCATTTTTAGAAATGGGTCTTCCCGCCTGCATGCCACGTTTTGCGGCCATGCCGATGATTAAGCTGATGTCTGTGATTGCGGTTCTCGACAAACGAGCTTCTGGCATTGTGACCCATTTTAGGTCTGACTTAGTGATCAAATCACCACGCATCATCCGAGAGGCCAACACAGGCACCTCGGTCATGCGTTGAATGCGTCCAGAAACCCGGCGACGTTGATTGGGCCCGTTACCCCAAGTCAAGGTGGCCGAAAACCGGCCAGATCCTTGATCGGCATTCATTTGTTCAACCCTTAAATCTTGATTGGTGTTGGTGGGCAGATGAATGCGCAGGGCTTGATTGGAAATCACCGCACGTGAACTTGGGTCGCCGCCATCGTTGACCATATAGCTGTGTAACAAGTCTTCGATGGTTGCGCGGTTAACAAGCCGGCTGGCGCGTTCGACAATCACGCGGTCCATACGAGAGCTTGGGCGCCACTTTAAACGGTACGCAGACGCAACACGTTGCAACCAGCGCGCATCAAAGGATGCCCGTCCACCGGGGCGGGGGGCATAGGCCACGACCCGGTCGCTGTATTTGCCAGCACCTTGGAAAATATCCGCCAGAAGAATAACATTTCCGTCGACCACAACTTGTGAATTTAAGGACACAAAATCGGGTGTCGCAAAGGGCTTGATGGCGCTTGGGTTGACCTGATTTCTTTGAGGTGCGACCTGATTTCTTTGAGGTGCGACCTGATTTCTTTGAGGTGCGACCTGATTGTTTTGAGCCGCCCAAACAGAGGCTGGCAAAACAGAGGCTGGCAAAAGAAAAAGGGCTCCGATGATGAGGGGAAAAATTTTCATGATGACCTCCCTATCTCAGCTGTGTCAGGGTGCCCATCATGTCGTCCGAGGTTTGAATAACCTTGGAGTTCATTTCATAAGCACGCTGTGCGGAAATCAGATTGGAAATTTCTTCAACCGCGTTGACGTTAGAGGTTTCTAAGAAACCTTGAAGAATCGTACCGAAACCTGTGGACCCTGCGGCGGCGACGGTGCCCGCGCCCGATGCTGGAGTTTCCAGATACAGGTTTGATCCAATGGATTCCAGACCCGCATCATTGGGGAAGATTGCGGTTTGGATTTGGCCCACGTTTGAATAGGCCACCTGACCGTCAAGTTTCACCAAAACTTCACCCGATGCATTGATGGATACATCGACAGCGTTGCTGGGAACCGTAATGTTGGGCAAGATTGGAAAACCGTCATGGGTGACAATTTGGCCATTTGCGTTCAGCTGAAAAGTGCCATCCCGCGTGTACCCGGTATCACCATTTGGCATTTGGATTTGGAAAAAACCTCGACCCTGTACGGCCAAATCAAAGGCGTTATCGGTGGGGTTTAAGTTGCCTTGTTCGTGGATACGATAAACGGCGGCCAACTTAACGCCCAAACCAATTTGTACCCCAGAAGGAACAATGGTGCCTGCATCCGAAGATGTGGTGCCGGCGCGGCGAAGGTTTTGATACAAGAGGTCATGGAATTCTGTGCGGCGCCGCATGTAACCTGTGGTGTTCATGTTGGCGAGGTTGTTCGATACAACCTCAACGTTGCGCTGTTGAGCGACCATTCCTGTTGCTGCAATACTAAGTGATCTCATGATTCCCGTCCTTTCTATGTGACATGTCTTAATGCCTGGCGCTTTGCGCTCTTTGGCGATCTTATTGTTTGTTTAACTGTCTGTTATCAAGGGCCGGCTTTCGCGAGTTCGCGGATAGCCATACGAATACGTTCGTCTTCCTTGTCGATCATCTTTTGCGCGCTGGAATAGGTGCGGCTGACTTCAATCATGCGCGTCATTTCCAAAATGCCAGATATGTTTGATGATTCAAGCCCACCTTGGGTGATGCCGGCATCAAGCTTATCGATGGGTTGTTGATCGGTTGTGTAAAAACCAGAAGCCTTGCGTTGAACGCCGTAGGGGTCTTGAAAGGTGACCACACGTAGCTTCCCAATGTTTCCACTTTCAGAAGAAACCGTACCATCACCGGCGATGTTGATGGTGGTATCGGCCTGAGTAAAGAAGATCGGCGTATTGGCGTCGGTCATAACGGGGGCACCGCTTTGGGTGACCAGTTGACCTGTGCTGTCCATACGGAAACTGCCGTTGCGGGTGTATTGCTCGCTGCCATCAGCGGCTTGGACCACAAAGTATCCGTCACCCTGAATGGCAAGATCCAAAGGATTGTTGGTTTGTTTAATGGCGCCTTCTGTGAAGTCTGTATAACTTGCAACGTCGCGAACGAAAGCCAGCGTTTGATCGGCAATGAAATTGTCTGAACGTGAACGGCTTAAGTGATCCACAAACATCATGCGTTCACCTTTAAAGGCCGTGGTGTTCATGTTGGCGAGGTTGTTCGCAATTGAACTCATTTCGCGGCCTAGAACCCCTTGGCGGGACAGCGCTATATATGTGGTAGTTTCCATAATTTTCGCCTTTTATATCTTTTTTATTTAACGCTCATGCACATCGCACAAACTGATTTTGCCAATAAATATGCAGTTACCGTGCCAGTTTTTTTAGGCAATAATAACAAGTGGTTATGGGAAGTTTTTCGGATTTCCGGGGCGGCACAAAGATTTATTTGGTAGGCCTTGCCCGGCAGAACTTGCCGCAAAACAAGGGCTTTGCAGGGGGCTGAACGCCCGGATCCATGGCAAAGGCGATTCTCTGCCTAAAACCCATTTTTGTTTTTTTGAATGGGGGGCTGTGACGCGGCGGAAAATATAACTTTTTTACGCAGGCTTGCCATTCCATCAATGGCTTGTTAACCATCCATCATGTAGAGTAGTGTGTTAAATGCGCGCACGCACGTAGGGTCCTTGTTGTTTAGGGGTTTTGGGGGCGTCAAAAATGTAGTGGAGACGGCATGGCCGACGAAGAAGTTGACGACGAAACGGAAGACTTTGATGGCGAAGAAGGCGAAGAAGAAGGCGGTGGTGGTCGAAAACGACTGATCATCGTCATCGGTGGTGTCTTGGTTTTGATCTTGGGCGGTCTGGCCGCAGCTTATTTCACGGGCATGCTTCAGCCTGTCATGGATATGCTGGGCGGCGGAGAACCGGCTCCGGTAGAAGGGGCTGTTAACGCCGATGGTGCTCCTGTCGAAGGGGCAAATGGTAGCTCCGCAGCTTCTGGAGACGCCGTCTTTTATGACCTTCAAGAAATGTTGGTCAACATCAATACGGGGGGACGCAAACCCGTTTATTTGAAAATTCGCGTCAGCCTGGAATTGGCGAGTTCCGATGATATCGTCCAGATAGAAGCCGTCATGCCACGTATTATTGATAATTTTCAAATTTATCTTCGTGAACTCC
>JAESSV010000235.1 GCA_016763895.1 Magnetovibrio sp.
GCGCACGGTCAAAACCTGTGCTGGCGAGCAATGGTGCCGGTTTGGCACACAAGATTCCATCCGGCTTGGCATCAATATTGAAAAAATGACCTGGGGCTCTTGGACACCTCATAAATTTAAAATTGCCGTATCTGGGTGCCCGCGAAACTGTGCCGAAGCCACCATCAAGGATTTTGGTGTGGTCGCGGTGGATTCTGGGTTCGAATTGCACATCGGCGGCAATGGTGGCATCAATGTGCGCGTCTCGGATTTGCTGTGCAAGGTGCAAAGCGAAGCAGACGTGATGGAATACGTCGGGGCCTTTATGCAGTTGTACCGAGAACAAGCCCGCTACCTTGACCGAACGGCTCCGTGGATTGAACGCGTAAGCCTAAGTTATATCCAGGACCAAATTGTAAAAGATGCAAACAATCGCAAACGACTTCATGAACGCTTTTTACTCAGCCAGTCCTTTGCCCAAGAAGATCCGTGGAAAGACTGTTATTCGAACCCCATAAAACGTGCCGAATTTGAAACCCTGACCATCGGAGAGCCATCATGAGCGATTGGATTGAAATCGGAAACCTAACGGACATTCCTCCTCAAGGTTCGCGCATCGTCAAAGGTCCAGACGGTGACATCGCCGTCATCCGCACCGCCGACGACTTCGTCTTTGCCGTGCACGATCAATGCCCCCACAAACAAGGCCCCTTGTCACAGGGCATCGTCTTTGGCCACCAGGTCGCTTGTCCTTTGCACAATTGGTCCATCGATTTGTCCAGCGGCAAAGCCCAAGCCCCAGACGAAGGCAGCGTCGCGTGCTATCCCATCAAAATTGACAGCGGCATTGTCTTTTTATCGCTGAACAAGGCCCCATAAACCGCACTTTTTAAACGGCACTTTTTTAAACCGGGCTTTTTGAACCGGGCTTACACCAATGCAAAAGCGACCGAGACCAACAAAAGCACGGCGAATATGACGTTAACCAAACGCGCCACCTTGGCCGATTTGATACGTTGCACCAACACGGAGCCCAGGCAAAGCCATGCCAAATCCACCAGCGTCAGGATCACCAACAAAACGATGCCCTTGGCGAGGGCATCGTCCCAACCCCCGCCTTTGATCAAAACAAAGCCGGAAAAAAGGGCGGCAAGGCTGGCGTAAGCCTTGGGATTGACCAACGACAAAAACAACCCGCCCAAAAATGATGGGCTGGCGTGGCCTTCTTTGGTCGCTTTGAAGCTCTTAGACGTGGCTATTTTATAGGCTAAAAACAAAATGTACGCCGCCCCAAGGCTGGTGATAAGGGGGGCCGCACGCGGGACAGCCATCAAGGCCCCCATCACACCCGTTGACGTGATGATCATGATCACAATCATACCGGCTTCAATGCCCAACAAATAGCCAAGCCCACGGCGCGCACCAAACGCGGCCCCGGTTGCGGCCAAGCTCAACGTTGCCGGGCCGGGGCTTCCCACCAAGGCAAATGCGGCCAATGTATAAGAAAGAAGATCTTGCAAAGGAAATAGAGATGTTTCCATATTAATTCCAGGCCTTTAACTTCAGGCCTTTAATCCCAGCCTTGAATACCATCGTCGACCATCAACTGCACACTTTCATAGCCGTTCCAGACATTCATGCGCAAACGCCCAACCAAGGTAAATGGTTTGCCCGCGTGTTGAACAAGAGCCGGGCCTAAGTCTGAATCGAACGCTCTAAAAGCAATGGCTGTGAGCTTGCCTTCGCCGCTTTGTCCGGTCAAAATAAGGCGAACATGGCTTTGGTCAGCCCCCACCGGATCGGCTTTGACAATTTTGGCATTCTTAATGCAAAAACGCGGCTCTGGGTTGCTTACACCAAAGGGAGCCAAGCGTTCCAACGTCTTGACGAGGCGGTAATTTGCCCCTTCGACTCCGGTTATGGCGTCGATAAAAAGACCCGGCGGCGGTGGTGTTTCGCCTAAATCCTGAATCATGCGGTCCGCTAAAAAATCTTCCAAATCGGCCAACTTATCCCGTTCAACCGTAAAGCCCGCCGCCATGGCATGACCGCCGCCTTTGACCAACAATCCAGATTGACGCGCCGCAATGACGGCGGCCCCCAAATCAGCACCTTTAACGGATCGCCCAGAGGCGCTTCCGGTATCGCCCAGCATGGAAATTACACATGCGGGACGGTTATATTTTTCTTTGATCCGAGACGCCACAATGCCAATCACGCCGGGATGCCAGCCTTCGCCGATGACGATGACGATGGGACCCGGTATATCCCCGCCAAGGCGCTTTTCGACTTGGGCCGTCGCCTCTTCCAACACGGCGGCTTCGATCTCTTGTCGATCGGCGTTCAGCTCGCACAAACGTTGCGCCAAGGCGGTTGCTTCGCCAACGTTTTCGGTGGTGAGAAGCCTTGCCCCCAAATCCGATTGACCCACCCGTCCGCCCGCATTGATGCGCGGCCCCAAAAAGAATCCCAAGTGATAGGCCGATGGAGCTTCGGTAATGGCGGCGGCGTCCGCCAACGCCGTCAAACCAACATTTTGACGGGTTGCCATGACTTTTAGGCCTTGGGTGACCAGCGCACGGTTTACGCCCGATAACGGCACCACATCACAGACCGTGCCCAACGCCACGACATCCAACAAATCCATCAAATTTGGCGCCTTGCGCTTATCTGAATACCACGCCGCGTCGCGCAATTTTGCATGCGTTGCGACCGCCAACAAAAACGCCACGCCGACCGCAGCCATTTGCCCATGGGGACTGGCCTCATCCAGGCGATTGGGGTTTACGACGGCAAAGGCTTTCGGCAAAGTTGCCTCGCCTTGGTGATGATCCACGACAATCACGTCAAGCCCGGCCTCAAACACTTCGGCCAAGGGTTCGAACGAGGTCTGGCCGCAATCGACCGTCACCACCAAACTGGCCCCTTCTTTTTGCAAATTCAGCAACGCAGGGGCATTGGGGCCATAGCCTTCTTCCAGACGGTCTGGAATATAGATTTTAACCTTGCCGCCAGACCCTTGTATAAAGCGTTTAAGCACCGCAGACGAGGTCGCTCCATCCACATCATAATCGCCAAATATCGCTATATTTTCGTTGGCTTGAATGGCATCGGCAAGACGCGAGGCGGCCTTGTCCATGTCCTTTAAATGCATCGGATCAGGCAGTTGGGTTTTGAGCTTTGGGTCCAAAAAATCTGGGGCGGTTTCAACGTCTAACCCCCGATCGGAAAGAACTCGACCCAAGATTTCAGGCACGTTCAGGCTTTGCGATATACCCAAAGCCTGACGGTCATCTGCGGCTTTCAACAACCACCGCTTGCCCATTAACGACAGGTTGCCCGCGCCCAGCATTTCGGTGACGCAAGCGCGTCCCTCACCCGTGGCCTCACCCGTGCCCTCACCCATAAAACTCACCTCTGGAACTCAAGCGCTTTCGATGCGGATCATGCGGGGAACTTCGGTCACGGTGTCGAGCGCTGCGATAGTCGCCAGCGCCGCGGTCATATCCGATTCAAGTGTTTTGTGCGTGGTAAAGACAACAGGAACAGACAAGCCCGGTTTCCGAACCCGTTGCAACATAGATTCCATGGACACATTATGATCGCGCAAAACGGCGGCGACTTTGGCAACCACACCCGGTTCATCGACCAACATCATGCGCACATAATAGGCCCCGCAATGTTGCCCCATGGGACGCGGATGAGACGGCAACAGATCGCCAACCGGCACGCCAAATGTGGGCAACAAAATGCCCCGCGCAATATCTAAAATATCGGCAACAACGGCGGATGCCGTTGGGCCTTCGCCCGCGCCACGGCCCTCTTGCATCAAAGTGTCCACCGCATCACCATCGGTAACCACAGCATTAAACACACCTTCGACCGACGCAATGGGTGCTGTTAAGGGCACCATGGTGGGGTGAACCCGTTGTTCCAGACCATGTTCCGTCAAGGATGCGACCCCCAACAGCTTGATGCGAAAGCCCAGTTCTTCGGCAAACGCGATGTCCGTAGACGAAATATGGCGAATGCCTTCGATGTAGACCGCCTCAAAATTGACCTCGACACCAAACGCCACCGAAGCCAATATCGCCAGCTTGTGCGCGGCGTCAACACCGTCGATGTCAAAGATTGGATCAGCTTCGGCATAGCC
>JAESSV010000236.1 GCA_016763895.1 Magnetovibrio sp.
TTCAATTGACCTCACAGTACTGTCAAATGATTTGCCCCCTTGATCAAGGGGAAATGCGACTTCCAGCTTAGCAATATGCTCATTAGCCTTAATGGACTCGCCAGAATTATAGCTGAATTATAACTGAGTTTTAGCCTTAAGGAGCCTCGCGTTCCAATAAATGAGCCAATCGTTCTACTAGTCGCGATCTGGCGCTGGGCATGTTTTTACTGTGCGGAGCAAACAGGTGACGGTCCAAGAAATAACCCGTTAATTTCAAACCTTTAAGCACATCTTGAATGGTTTTTGCACTCTCGCCATCGGATAACAAAAATTTGGGCAAAGGCAACATTTTATCTTGATAGGGGGTTCCGGCATCACGCGATACCGCGCGCGCAGATTTAGGGGACACCCAGACCAGATCTTCGGTAACCCCGGTTGCCGCACAATGGGACAAATCCAACTGAAAGCCCAGTTCGCTGAGAACACCCATTTCCCATTTCACATAAAGGCTGCCCCATGCGGTCACATGTTTTGCCAAGTCATCGTTTTCCATGGCTTCAAGCAAGACACACAGCGCCGTAAAGGTGGCAAGGTGCGGTTCACGTTCGGGCAAGGCGGCCTCAACCACCGCCATAGCCGAAGCCAGGGCCGCCAAACGGTTGGCATCGTCTAAAAATTGCGCGCCATGGGCATGGATTGTCTCGAAGGTGTACGAACCCAATTGTTCTTCCTAGCGCCCGCGCCATTTGGCATGAACCCGATTTCCGGGCTCTATATTCGCCCGTTGTCGCTTGGAAAATCCGCCTTTAACCAGCCCCGCATGCACCCCACGTTCAGCCGTCAAAGCCCGAACAACAGCCGAAGTTTCCCCGTGCCGCCGCGCACTCAACACAATTGCGCTGTCTTGCCAATCCATCTTGCCAATCCATGTTGCCAACCCATGTTGCAAAACCCATGTTGCAAAACCCGTCTTGCAAAACCCGAGAGCCTTTTGCCTAAGCGCTGAAATCCAGGCCTAAGTCTTTGTAACGTTCCGGGTCATCGCCCCAATTTTCGCGAACTTTTACGAACAAGAACAAATGCACGCGGCGGTCCAGAATTTCTTCGAGTTCCAGGCGTGACTGGCTGCCGAGTTTTTTAATTTGCTGACCGCCCTTGCCCAAAATGATGGATTTCTGGCTTTCGCGCTCGACGAAAATCACCTGTTCGATTTTGGTGCTGCCGTCTTCTCGGTCTTCCCAAGTTTCGGTTTCGACCGTGGTCGCGTATGGCAATTCTTGACGCAATTGCAGGTATAATTTTTCGCGCGTGATTTCCGCCGCCAGCAAACGTTCCGTCATGTCCGAAATTTGATCTTCGGGGAAATGCCACGGACCTTCGGGCATATTTTTCGCAAGGAAGTTCAACAAATCATTTACGCCCTTGCCTTTCAAGGCCGAGATCATGAAAACATCGTCAAAGACCCCTTCGGCGTCCAGAGCCGCTGCCAATTCCAACAGTTTTTCTTTGGGGACCTTATCAATTTTATTCAAAATCAGGTGCGCTCGTTTACCTTCTTTTTTCATGCGGTCAATGATGGCTTGGGTATCGCGCCGAACACCTTTTTCGCAATCGACCAGCAAAAGGGAAATGTCTGAACCATTGGCCCCGCTCCAGGCTGCTGAAACCATGGCCCGGTCCAAACGGCGACGCGGTTCAAAAATACCCGGCGTGTCGATAAAGACCAACTGTACATCGCCCTTTACGACGATGCCCATGACCCGGGAACGGGTGGTTTGAACTTTTGGAGAAACGATGGAAACCTTGGTCCCGACCAGACGGTTGACCAAGGTTGACTTACCCGCGTTGGGGGCGCCTAGAACGGCGATAAAGCCACATTTTTTTTCGGTTTCGGTATCGGTATCGGTATCAGTCATGAGGTAATCTCCAAAATTGAAAGCAGCTTTAACGCTGCGGCTTGTTCTGCGGTGCGCCGTGATCCCCCTTGGGCCGTATCGGGCGCATAGCCCTTGACGGTCACTTGAATGGTAAAAATGGGGGCGTGGTCCGGGCCTTCGCGGTTTATGATTTTATATTCAGGCAAGCCCAAGCTGCGCGCTTGAGCCCATTCTTGCAGACCTGTTTTCGCATCTTTCGGCGCACTTAAATCTTCGCCAATAAGGCTTTCCCAATGCTTGGCTATAAAAGCCTTGGGGGCTTCAAGGCCTGCGTCTATGTACATGGCTCCAAATACGGCTTCTAAGGTATCGGCTGAAATGGACGAATGAGAGCGTTTTTCGGCTTCCGCATCGACTTCAAGCTTACGAATGTACGCGTTAAGGTCAATGCTGTCGGCCACACGGGCCAAACCTTCCCGGGACGTCAGGCCCGCGAAGCGCCGCGCCAAATGGCCTTCATCTTCCTCGGGAAAACGGTCATACAACAATTCAGCCACCGTTAAGCCCAACACCCGGTCGCCCAGAAATTCAAGGCGTTCATTGGATTGCGAGCGTTCGGTTGTTGTCGAAGCATGGCGCAAAGCCCGGCTTAAAAGTTCAATGTCCTTAAACGTATAGCCTAAAGTACTTTGAAGCTTTACACAATCTTCTGTCATCAATTTATGCCGCTAAAAAAGCGCTCAAACCGCATGGATTTAGGCCAATTCCATAGCTTCCAAAAGGATCCATCTATGGAAAAAAACAAAACGGTCGCGCGCCCCACAAGATTTTCTTTGGGGATATAACCCACGTCCATCAAATAACGGGAATCGCGGGAATTGTCTCGGTTATCGCCCATGGCAAAATAATGATCTTTGGGCACGGTATAAACGGGGGTGTTATCGGCGCTGGCGCTGTCGGATATTTCCAAAATTTCATGAACTTTCCCCCCCGGCAACGTTTCATTATACCGCATCATGGTCCGGTAAACCCCACTGGTGTCTTGATAGACATATTCCCCAAGGCTTTCCCGAACAACGGCTTCACCGTTGATGTGCAAAATTCCGCCTTTGACCTGAATGGTATCGCCGGGCAACCCAATAATACGTTTGATGTAATCGATGCGGGGATTGGTTGGCAATTTGAAGACCACCACATCGCCGCGTGTGACTTCGGTGTAAAAAATACGACCCTTGATCAACGGCAAGCTCATCGGCAAGGAATGCTTGCTGTAGCCATAGGATGATTTTGACACGAACAGGTAGTCGCCCACCAAAAGCGTTGGAATCATGGACCCCGAAGGAATGGAAAATGGCTCATAAGCAACGGTCCGCACGCCAATGGCGATCACAATGGCAAACAGGATCGTTTTGACCGTTTCCCACAGCCCATCCGCATCTTTGGCTTCAGGCAAAACGTCTATCAGGTCTTTGCCGTCAATGTTATTGTTCATGAGAGATCCATAGAAAGTGGGTTCGCTGAAATAATGACCATAGCATGAGCCATGGGGTATTCATCCGTCAAAGATATGTCAATTTTAGGGCTAAAACCCTTTGGTGTTAGGCTTTGTAGCCTGTCTAAGGCCCCATTGGAAAGGGTCATGATGGGTTGACCGCTGGGAAGATTGTCAACCGCCAGGTCGCGCCAGAACACTTGATCGCGAAATCCGGTCCCCAAAGCCTTGGCACAAGCTTCTTTGGCGGCGTAGAGCATGGCATAGCGATTGGCCCGTGCGGGTCCGCGTTTTTCGGCTTTCGCTTGTTCGCCTGCCGTATAAATACGATCCGTAAAGTGTTCTTCAAAGCGCAGCAAGGTTTTTTCAATACGCCGAATGTCACACAAATCGGTTCCAACACCTATGATCATGATGTTTGTGCCTCATCCATCAAGCGACGCATTTCCAGGATCGAGGCTTTAAGCCCGACAAAAATCGCCTCACCAACCAAAAAGTGCCCGATGTTCAGTTCTTGCACAGCCGAAAGCGCGGCAATGGGTTGAACGGTTTCAAAGGTTAAACCGTGCCCCGCGTGGCATTCCAATCCCAAGGTCTCGGCATGAGCCACCGCAGCCTTGATTTGGCTAAGGATTGCCGCACGTTTGGGGCCTTTGGGTGCATCACAATAAGCCCCGGTGTGCAATTCCACCACGGGCACGTCTAAGGCCTTTGCCGCGTCCAAGGCTTTCAGGCTTGGCTCAATAAACAAAGACACCCGTATATTGGCATCGTTGAGGCGGGCAACAAAGGGTTTCAAGGTGTTGAACCCCCCAACAACATCTAAGCCGCCTTCGGTCGTGCGTTCTTCGCGCTTTTCAGGAACGATGCAGGCCGCATGAGGGGCGTGTTTTAGGGCAATGGCCAACATTTCATCGGTCGCCGCCATTTCTAAATTCAGCGGCAAGTCAATTTCAGCACACAAGCGGCGAATATCTGTATCCGTAATGTGGCGACGATCTTCTCGTAAATGGGCGGTAATCCCGTCCGCACCCGATTCAGCCGCAATCAAGGCCGCCCGCACGGGGTCAGGATTCCCACACCCCCGCGCATTGCGGATGGTGGCGACATGATCGATGTTAATGCCAAGGCGAAGCTTATTTGTTCTCATTTTGACCCTCTTCACGTTTACCAGCCTCGATTTTACCAGCCTCGTATGTACCAGCTTGGCGTTTGCGAGCCTTGCGCGTGCGCTTATGATGACGGGCCGCCTGGTATTTGGCAATCAAGGGGCGCAAAGGAAAGAAAAAAATCATCCACACCACTATGGCCACTGGCACGCTGCCCACCAACATGGGCACCATGACCGGAGCAGACGTCTCAATCAAGAACTGGAAATCCAACCGATGCATGGCTTCCATGCTTTTGGTCATAACGTTCAGAAAGTCGACATCTTTGGCGACAACGCCGCCCGCCTCGTCAACGTGCATAATAAAGCGACCAACATTAAACACGCCAACCCAAATAAACGGGAATGTCCAAGGGTTTCCAACCACCGTGCCGATTGCGCTGGAAACAATATTGGCGCGCATGATATAGGCCAACAAGGCCGACAACACAAAATGCAAGCCAATGAACGGGGTAAAAGAAATCGCAGCCCCACAGGCAAATCCAGCGGCTAAAGAATACGCCGAACCCGGAATCCGTGCGACTCGGTGAAACACATAGCGGGTCGAACGTTTCCATCCTGCTGACGGCCAGAAAAACTGTCGAACACGTTGAAAGATGGATAATTTTTGACGTCTTTGAAACATGGTCGGACTATAAGTCAAATCGGTATCGGTAAGGAACAAAAAAATTGATATTTTATCCGCGCGCGCGTTCAACGGTGTTCACAACGGGGTTCGCACGCAAAGCCGCAATAATTTCCATGAGGTGTTTCACGTCTCGAACTTCAATATCCACCAGCATGTCGAAAAAATCAGCGGACCGGGTGAGGATTTTTAAATTCGAAATATTGCCCTCGGCTCGAGCAATGATATTAGACAATTCGCCCAAGGCTCCTCGCACATTTAACAACGTCAAATGAATGCGGCTTACGTGTTCATCGGGGCGATGGGCATTGTGTTCCCAAGAAACGTCGATCCAACGTAGGGGCTGTTCTTCGTATTGATGCAAGTTGTCACAATCAATGGTATGGATGGTGACCCCCTTGCCCGTGGTGATGATGCCGACGATGCGATCCCCCGGCAAAGGATGACAACACCCCGCATAATGCATCGCCATACCGGGAATAAGGCCGCGAATGGGAATGCCGGAATGCTCTTTTTTGCCCGATTTTCCGCGCGATCGCGAGGCCAGCGCGGCTGCACGGGTCGAGTGCTTGGTCACTTTGTTTTTGGCCGCCGGATAGACGGCTTCCAAGACGTCACGGGCCGAAATATGCGCCATGCCGACTTCGGCAATCAAATCATCGACGGTTTCTTTTTGGAAAATTCTCAATACCCCCTTAAGACCTTTTTCGGTCATGGGGTAGTCTTCTTCAACAAACACACGGCTGACCATGGCTTGTCCCAGTTCCAAATACTGGTCACGTTCTTTAAGTCGGATATAAAGCCGGATACGCGCCTTGGCTTTGCCCGACACCACAAAATTTTGCCATGTGGGTGACGGGGTGTGGCTTTTCGACGTCACAATGTCCACTTGATCGCCATTTTTCAAGCGCGTCCGCAAAGGCATCATGCGCCCATTGATTTTTGATCCCACACACCGGTCTCCGACTTCGGTGTGCACCGCGTACGCGAAATCAACTGGGGTCGCGTTCTGCGGTAAATTGATCAAGTCCCCCTTGGGCGTAAAACAAAACACCTGGTCTTGAAACATTTCCAGCTTGGTGTGCTCGAGAAATTCTTCGGGCTCGGCAGCATGTTCCAAGATTTCCAACAATTCGCGCAACCAGCGATATTGTTTGCCATCCGTAGGCTTGCCCGTGCGCCCCTCCCCGTCTTGTTTGTATTGCCAGTGCGCGGCAACGCCTTTTTCGGCAACGTCATGCATGTTGCGGGTGCGAATTTGGATTTCAACCCGATGTTTTTCCGGGCCAATAATACAGGTGTGCAAAGATTGGTAGCCATTGGGCTTGGGCACCGAAATATAATCTTTGAAACGTTCCGGAACCACCCGGTAAGCATTATGAATAACACCCAAGGCTTTATAGCATTCTTCGGAATCGGAAACGGCAATGCGAAACGCCATAATGTCGGACATGGCTTCGAACGGCACGTCTTTGAACTGCATTTTTCGCCAGATGGAATAGGGTGTTTTTTCGCGTCCCGTGACCGTGGCTTGAATGCCATACGCTTTCAGCGTCGCGGTCAGTTCGTTGATGATGCTGGGCACCAGATTTTCGCCCTCGGCGCGCAAATAATCCAGCCGTTTGATAATCGAATCCCTGGCTTCCCCATTGATTTCGGCAAAGGCCAGGTTTTCCAGCTCATTTTTCATTTCCTGCATGCCAATGCGTTCAGCCAAAGGCGAGAAAATTTCCATGGTCTCGGTGGCGATGCGTTTGCGTTTTTCAGGCTTTTTGATGTAATGCAACGTCCGCATATTGTGCAAGCGGTCAGCCAATTTGACCAACAACACGCGAATATCTTCGGACATGGCCAGCAACAATTTACGGAAGTTTTCCGCTTGTTTCGCATGATCTGATTGTAATTCGATTTGGGTCAGTTTGGTGACGCCATCGACAAGCTTCGCCACTTCTGGGCCAAAAAGCCGGGTCAGCTCTTCAAGCGTGGCCCCGGTGTCTTCGACCGTGTCATGCAACAAAGCCGTAACAATGGTCGCCGCATCCAAACGATAGCCCGTCAAGATACCGGCGACTTCCAAGGGATGGGAAAAATAAGGATCACCCGAA
>JAESSV010000237.1 GCA_016763895.1 Magnetovibrio sp.
AGTTCCCGGGATGCCGCCAACTTAATCAGTTCTTCGGCCATGTCTTTCAAGCGGTCTTTGAGCCCTGCCCGGCGCGCTTGCCATGCGGCCCCACCCAGTTTATCGAGCCGAGCGCTGGCGTCCTCGGACCCATACCGGGTGATGACATCAATGTTTTCAACGGGCAAAAACAGCTTGTCCCCCCCTGAATACACCAATTTCAAGCAATCGTGCTTGGCGCCCCCGATATCCAAGGTGATGAGGCCTTCGTATTTGGCAATTCCGTGTTCAACGTGAACCACCATGTCGCCTTCGCTAAGGCTGGAAACATCGGCAATGAAGTTTTTGGCGGAAATCTTGCGTTTTCCCGGCCGTGTCAGGCGTTCGCCCAAAATGTCTTGTTCGGAAATGACCACAAGATCGTCGGTCACAAATCCCCGTTCAAGGCCCAGCACGGCAACGCCGACCTGGCCTTTTTTCAAAGCACTGACTTCGGCCCAGTTGTCCACCACAACCTGAGACTTTAAATTATGGTCCGCCATGACCGCCATCAAGCGTTCGCGTGTGCCCACCGTATAAGCCCCGATCAGCGCACGTTTTCCGTCTTTTGTGACCTGGCCGAGGTGGTGTTCTAAAACATCAAACACGTTTACGTTGGGGTCTATGCGCGCATCTGAAAAGTCACGTCCAGACTTGGCCCCAATATTGAGCGTGGTGTCACTTTGCGGGGCATCAAAGGGCGACAAATCCCCCACGGCAAAGCCTTGGACCATGTGGGCGACTTCTGTGGCTTTAATGTAAAGGCGTTCCGGCGGCACCGCATTGTATGGGTTTTCTGTCGTTTGCGGGCCTTTTCGCCCATCCATAATGGTTTTGCGCGCCATGTAATATTCGTTGATGAGATCAAGGCGAGCCTCGATGGCTTGGTCGGCTTGGTGGTCAAACAACACCGTGGCCCCGGGCACGTAATCCAATAGGGTGTCTAGACGCCCGTCATAAAACAGCGCCAGCCAATGTTCCATACCAATAAAACGCCGTCCTTCGGAAATAGACTCATACAAAGGATCAGACTTGGTGACAGCGCCAAACAAAGCCCGATAGCCGGTGCGAAAGCGGCTGATGGCGTCTTCGTCCAAGGGGGCTTCGCTGACGGGTTTCAACGCCAACGACGTTACCTCACCCGTGGTGCGTTGGCTGGCGGCATCAAATGATCGCAAGCTTTCCACTTCGTCACCAAAAAAATCAAGACGGACAGGCGCGCTGGCTCCCGTTGGGAAAATGTCGATCAATCCGCCACGCTTTGCGAATTCTCCCGGTTCCATGACGGTTTGCGCCGAATGATAGCCATGTTCAACCAAGTAAGCCTCGATGACACCGGGTTCAAACTCATCACCAACCGAAATGGTGAATGCGCCTGTCTTAAAGGCTTCTTTGGGCGGTACGCGTTGTAAAAAGGCGCTGACGGTGGTGACAACAATCCGGGCTTTGGTTTTTTTTGCCAACAAACAGGTCAGGGCTTCGATACGCGCGCTGATGATGGATGTTTTGGGCGATACCCGGTCATAAGGCAAACAATCCCAGGCTGGAAATTCAAGACAATTGAGATCGGGCGCAAAGAATTCCAACGCGTCACTCATGGCGGCGGCGGCAACGTCGTCCCTTGCCACAAACAAGACGTCTTGACCGGTTCGCGCCAATTCAGCCACCAAGCGAGCATCTTGCCCACCCGGAGCCGCAACAACGCCATATCGGCCAACCAATGTTAAGGATTTGAGTGCTGATTTCACGATTTGTGGGCTTTGCAAAAGGCGATCAATTGACGCATCACTGGGGTATTCCATTCTTTGGGCACAGGCATTTCTTGTGAAGCCCATTTAAACAAATCCATGTCGTTGTTGGCGAGCACGGCTTCTAGGTCTTGAACATCTTGAAAACTCATGGTTTTTAGGTGTTCTCGGGCAAATCTGCCAAAGAGAACATCATTTTCCATCATGCCCATGTGGGTGCAGTGAAATAACAGGCGTTTGCGATCATTGTCCATAGCGGTATAAATACAAGACGTTCTCACAGACCTGAAGTGAAATATGCGCCCGGAAGTCCTTTTTCCTTTGTTTAAGACCCAAAACACGCTGAAAGGCGTGGGGCCTAAGCTCGAACCTCATTTGGCCCGCCTGACGGGCGAACATGTGGTGGACGTGTTGTGGCACCTGCCCTCAGGGGCCATAGACCGCACGTTCCAGCCCAAAATAGATGAGGCCATTTCGGGACAAGTTGCGACCATAACCGTGCGTATAGGCCAACACGTGGTGCCGTCGAATCGACGCCGACCTTACCGAATCATTTGCCATGACGATACAGGCACCTTGGTGTTGACGTTTTTTCATGCCCATGGGGACTATTTATCCAGAACCCTTCCCGAAGGCGAATTGCGGGTGGTATCGGGCTTGATTGAACATTACGGCGAAGAAATTCAAATGAGCCACCCCGACCATATGGTCAAAGTCGAAGACGTTGACGAAATCTTGCGATTAGAGCCCCTTTATCCCCTCACCCACGGTGTTTCGCAAAAAATATTGGGCAAAGTTATTCAGGCTTCCTTAAAAGAAACCAAAGACTTACCCGAATGGCTTGATGCAAGCCTTCAAGAAAAAAAGGGCTGGCCCAAGTGGCAGGAAGCCTTGTTCGCCGGACACAATCCAACCGATATGCAAGACTTGCAAGCTTCGGCTCCGGCGCGTGTGCGCTTGGCCTATGACGAGCTTTTGGCCAATCAACTGGCCTTGGGTCTGGTGCGCCGGGGGATGCGCCGAGCCAAGGGGTTGCCCACGATTGGGGATGGTCTTTTGCGAAAGAAAGTGACGAAAGCCCTGCCCTTCACGCTGACAAAATCCCAACAGACCTCTTTGGCGGAAGTCATTGCCGATATGGAATCCGACGTTCGCATGTTGCGGCTTTTGCAAGGGGATGTGGGATCGGGAAAAACCATCGTGGCCTTGTTGGCGGCTTTGGCTGCGGTTGAAGCCGGGGGGCAAGCGGTGATGATGGCGCCAACCGTAATCTTGGCCCGCCAACACCTTAAAACCATTGAGCCGCTTTGTCAGGCGGTCGGCGTCAACACCACGGTGCTGACGGGCCGCGAAAAAGGTAAAACGCGTGCGGCTATTTTAGAAGGCCTGAAAAGCGGCGGCATACACATCGCGGTCGGGACCCATGCCTTGTTTCAATCCGAAGTCGAATTTCAAGACCTCAAGCTTGCGGTGGTGGATGAACAACACAAATTTGGCGTCCACCAACGCCTTGAGCTTGCCCAAAAAGGCCGGGCCGTAGATGTTTTGGTGATGACGGCGACACCGATTCCCCGAACCTTGATGCTCACCGCTTATGGCGATATGGATGTTTCACGGTTGTTGGACAAACCCGCCGGACGCCAACCCATTGATACGCGGGTTTTGCCGTCATCAAAGTTGGCTTCGGTCGCAGGTAGGCTCCAGTCAAAATTGGACACAGGCGCGCGGGTCTATTGGGTTTGTCCGTTGATCGAAGAAAGCGAAAAGCTAGATTTAGCCGCCGCCGAAGATCGTCACCGCCAACTTCAGTCCATGTTTGGGGCCGATAATGTTGGTTTGGTTCATGGCCGGATGAAAGGCAAAGACAAAGACGCCGTGATGGAAGACTTTAAACGCGGTCATCTGTCCATTTTGGTGGCCACCACCGTTATCGAGGTTGGTGTCGACGTGCCCGAAGCCACCATTATGATTGTTGAGCATTCCGAACGCTTCGGTCTGGCGCAATTGCACCAGTTGCGGGGACGAATAGGCCGCGGATCAGGAGCCTCAACGTGTTTGTTGGTTTACAAGACCCCTTTGGGCAAAGTGGCCGAGCAACGCCTTAAAATCATGCGGGAAACCGAAGACGGCTTTGTCATCGCCGAAGAAGACCTAAAATTGCGGGGCGCCGGAGAACTTTTAGGCACCCGCCAAAGCGGCATCCCTGAATTTCGCTTAGCAGATCTGGAAATCCATCAAGACTTGCTGGCCACAGCCACGGACGATGCCAAAATGATTTTAAACCAGGACCCAGAGCTTCAAACCAAACGGGGGCAAGCCTTGCGAACATTGCTGTATTTATTTGAACGGGACGCTGCGATTAAGTTTTTGCGCAGCGGTTGATTGTGTTGAGTTGAGTTGTTTTGAGGAACGGCGTATTGTTCCCACCTGTTGTTCCTTTGAAAGCACCTTTATGATCTTACGTTCAAATTTCGTCCGTGCATCTGTATGAGGGTAGGCACGTTATGAATCCGATTGTTTTGTTTTCCATAGGCCTTTTGATGGCGGCCATGGGGATCTTGTTTTCCATTCCTGCGATTATTGATATATCAAATCATAATCCAGACTGGAAAGCCTTTGCAGAATCCTCGGCCATAGCGGTCTTCATCGGCATATCCTTGATGCTTTTAACGTGGGGGCGAACGTTTTGCCTGGGGCGTCGGGATGGTTATCTTTTAACAATTGGCAGCTGGGTTGCCATGTCGTTGGTCGCAGCCCTGCCCTTTTGGTTTTCCAGCCATGAAATATCGTTCACAAATGCCGTCTTTGAATCGATTTCCGGCCTGACCACCACCGGGTCAACAACGTTTACCCATCTCGGCAGCATGCCTCCGGGGTTTTTGCTGTGGCGAGCTATGCTGCAATGGATTGGCGGCATTGGTATTATTGTCATGGCGGTGTCGCTGTTGCCGTTTTTGCGCGTGGGGGGCATGCAACTTTATCGCATGGAAACCTCGGATCAATATGACAAGATAACGCCACGGATTGCGGATGTTTGCCTGCGTATTTTCGGGATTTATGTGTTGCTTAGCCTTGCGTGCGTCATCACGTATTGGAGCTTGGGCATGACTATTTTCGAAGCCCTCATTCATGCCATGACAACCATATCAACGGGTGGGTTTTCGACTTCTGATCAATCGTTAGGCTATTTTAAGGCCCCGGCCATAGAATGGGCGGCGGTTGTTTTTATGTTGGCGGGCAGCTTACCATTTACGGTCTATATCCGTTTTTTACACAGCCCGAACAGGACGGCTTTTACCCTCGACAGCCAAACGCTTCCCTTTATGACCTATACCATTGTGACTATTTGTCTTGGCGCGATATACCTTGAAATGCACCAGCCCAGCGCAATATTAGATTCCCTTAGAATATCAGCCTTTAGTGTTGTGTCCATCATCACCACGACAGGTTATGCCAGTGGCGATTATTTAGGTTGGGGAGCCGGTGCCGCGACATTTTTCTTTTTTCTGACCTTGATTGGTGGGTGCGCGGGATCGACCTCGGGGGGGTTGAAAGCCTTTCGGTTGTTGGCCTTGTACAAAGGCATCCGAAATCAAAGCCAACTGTTGCAATTTCCCAATAGCCTTTACCAAATGAAGTTGGGGGATCGAGATTTGACCAAGGAAAGCATGACGTCCGTTTATTTGTTTTTCCTTGTTATGATTTCTTCTTTGGGGTTAATCACGCTGGCCCTGTCGATGACAGGTTTGGACTTTATTTCGAGCATTAGCGCCGCAGCCACATCCATCGCAAATGTGGGACCG
Organism: Magnetovibrio sp.; assembly: GCA_016763895.1. GTDB lineage: Bacteria > Pseudomonadota > Alphaproteobacteria > Rhodospirillales > Magnetovibrionaceae > JANLGW01. The sequence continues at coordinate 5,570 of JAESSV010000237.1, forward strand.
GGGCTTGGAACAATCATTGGACCCACAGGTACATTTGCCCCCCTTAGCAATGCGGCCAAATGGATATTGGATGTGGGCATGTTGATTGGACGACTTGAATATTTTACGGTTTTGGTTTTATTCCTTCCCAATTTTTGGAAAGAATAATGAACCTAAACCAACTCATTTCGTAATACATTGAAAAGCTTAGTTACATCGTAGGGTTTGGTGAGGTACGCTTTAAAACCCGCTTCCAGACCGCTTTTTATCTCGCTGTCCATGGCCCGCGCTGTGATCGCAACCAACGGAATGTGTTGCAGGGCTTTGTTGGCGAGAACTTCGGACAGAGCAAGGGTGCCGCTCATGCCCGGTAAATTGATGTCCATTAAAATGATGTCGGGTTGTTGATCTTCGGCAATGGCCAGGCCCATTTCTGCGTTGTGCGCGGAAAGAACCGTTAAGCCTTTGCATTGTGCCAGCATTTCTTCCATCAACAATTGATGGGAAACGTCATCTTCGATGTAAAGAACCTTGCCCTGAACGGAAAGCAAAGGGTCTTCGGCGATTTTATCAGGTTCCGACGGTTTTGAGCGGCGGTTAAGGGTATTTTGATACTGTGGAAATTCGATCCAAAAAGAACTGCCCTTGCCAAGCTCACTTTCATAGCCGACTTTTCCACCCATGGCTCCGATAAATTGTTTGGTTATGTTTAAGCCAATGCCGGTGCCAGACGTCGTTGAAGATTCTCTGCCCAGGCGATTAAACGGTTCAAACACATCGGGTCGTTTTTCCGGGGCAATGCCTTCGCCGGTATCCAATACCGTGAGACGAACGCGATGTCCTTTGACCTCACAGCACGTCAGGGTCAATGTCCCCCCAACACGATTGTATTTAACCGCATTCGACAGCAGGTGAAGCAAGGATTTTTGGAACCTGGCAACATCCGCTTTGATGAAAATTGCTTTGTCGCTTATGCAAGGATTTTTGGAACCTGGCAACATCCGCTTTGATGAAAATTGCTTTGTCGCTTATGTCCGTTTTGATGCTGAGGTCACGCTCTTTGGCTTCCGCCCGAACCGCATCCAACGTTTTAAGACACAACGTGTTGATTTGAATTTTCTGAACGGAAAATTTAATGTTTCCAGACTCGATTTTGGACAAATCAAGCACATGTTCAACCAATTCCAAAAGACGTTTTCCGCCCTTTAAAATATGTTCAACATGTCCACGTTGCTGGAGGGTCAAGGGATCTTTGGAATCAAATTGCAACAGTTGACCAAAACCAATAATAGCATTCATCGGCGTGCGCAGCTCATGGCTCATGGACGACAGGAATTCAGACTTGCTGCGATTTGCAATTTCCTCGGATTCCAAAGCCAATTTAAGCTTTTCTTCGATGTATTTACGATCTGAAATATCTTGAACAATGTTCCAGATGCGATCTTTTCCATCATTTTCTTTTAAAAGAGAGCCATTCAACAAAACGGGGCGTCTTTTGCCCGATTTCGTAATGAAATGTTTTTCATAAGGGCCGTAACGTCCTGTTTGTTCAAGGGACAACAGCTGTTGCACTTCATCAGCTTTATATTCTATCGGCGTAACATCCCAATAGGAAAGTTTGAGGGCTTCTTTTTTTGAGTATTCAACAATGTCCAAAAAAGCTTGATTGCATTCGACCAAAGAACCGTCCATTTCGCATAAAACGAGGCCAACCTTTGAATCTTCAAAGATTGTGCGGTATTTAAGCTCGCTTTCTTTAAGCTTTATGATTTCGGCGCTGTTGAATGGCTTTGTCGTCATCTAGGACCGACCCTCATTGTTTATGAATGCGTACCCGCTTCCGAGGAATGGATTTGTATGGTGTCTTGATCAGATTTGGGGCGTTTATCAGGTGGCGTGACAAGCCCACCCGACACAACCATTTTCAAGGCATCTTCAACCTTCATCGACAAGCGTACGATATCTTGCTTGGGCACGAAAATCAAAAAACCAGAGGTCGGGTTTGGGGTGGTCGGAACAAACAGGTTAATGACTTCTTCTTCGGTAATGGCCTGAACTTCGCCTTCTGTCTTTCCTGTGATAAAGGCAATCACCCACATGCCGTGCCTTGGATATTCCACCAAAACGGCTTCCCGAAAAGCCGAAGACTGTTGCGCCATGACCGTTTCAAGAATTTGTTTTAAAGCTTTGTAAACGCCTCGAAGGATGGGAACATTTTCCATCAAGCTGTCCCACACCCGTTGGAAGAAACGGCCCACAAAACCCGCTGTCAAAGCCCCGATCAAGATCAATCCGACCACAGCAACGACAACGCCAAGTCCGGGAAGACCATACGGCAAATAGGTTTCGG
>JAESSV010000238.1 GCA_016763895.1 Magnetovibrio sp.
TGTCCTCTTCGTCGTCTTCCTTGCGGCGGCGCGCCAAACGGGCGGTGGGCATGCCTTGGCCTTTGGCCCGGCCGATGATTGCCAACACGCCGATGGCTGCGGTGAACACAACGGCCGTTTCGCCCAACGTGTCATAGCCCCGATAGCTGGCCAAGATTGAAGTCACTATATTGGGGGGACCAACTTCTTGACCGGACTTTTCGATATAGTGGTTGGCGACATGTTGATGGATGGGGGCATTGGCATCCCCATAACGCGGCATGTCAAAGGTTCCATAGATCAATACGCCGCCTGTGATCAGAACCAAAATAAAGGCCGTCGGCGACGGGCGTTTGTGGACTTTTTCCTTATCGCGGGTCAACGCCAATGTGCCCAACATGAGCACCGTTGAAATGCCGGCCCCCACGGCGGCTTCGGTAAAGGCCACATCAACCGCGTCCATCACAAGGTACAAGGCCGCCGCAAACAAGGAATAGATGCCCGACAGCATGACAACGGCAAACAGGTTCCTTAACCGCACCAACCAAAATGCAGAGACCGCCATGAATATTAACAAAGAAATGACAATCAACTGTTCGATGACGGCAATTCCTCTGTTTTACTTTTTGCTTTTTTAGGGGGCTGTTTCGGGCCAGATTTTATGCCGCCGTGAATAGCGGCACGACATAACGCAAACGTGGTTGTGGGGGATGTGAAGGCGATAAAGACCGCGATCAGCCCCTGCTTTACAATGATGATCCATTCATCGGTTTGAAACATCAGCCCGATGAGAATCAACCAGCAGCCCATGGTATCAATCATACCCGCGCCGTGCATCCGAGAAAAAATATCGGGCAGACGTACAATGCCCAAGGCTCCGACCAGTGAAAAGAACGATCCGGCCAAGATGAATGCCCAGCTCAGCCCATCAAAAATATTGAATTCACCCATCACAAATCCCCATCATCCGGCCCGTCCATGGGAAAGCCCAAAGCTTCGAATTTGACGTACTTGGTGACGGCCACAGTGCCGATGAAATTGATGAGTGCATAAAGCAGGGCAATGTCTAAAAATTCAGGGCGACCATCCAAAAATCCATACACAGAGATCAACACAACGGTCAGAGTTCCCGTCGCATTCACCGCCAAAATGCGATCAAAAACGGTGGGGCCGATAAAAGCCCGGACCAAGGCCAAGACCATGGACACCAACACAGCAACAGCAGCGGCGGCAAACATACTCATGGCGTTGCATCCGTTTTGTGAGGGTTGCCGTCAAGTTCAACGCTGGTGCACCGGCGATCCATGTTTAGGCTTTCAACATCTGCACGTGCCGCATTGGTAAGGGCATGGACTTCAAATATTCCCTTGGCCCGCATGTCCATCGTGACGGTTCCGGGGGTCAGGGTAATGGAATTGGCGTAAAGGGTTAACCCGACTTCGGTGGTTTGGCTGGCTTTGGTGTCAAAGGTGTGGGGTTGAATGTTGAGCTTTGGGGCCAAAATGATTTTTGCGACATCCCAATTGGACTTTAATATTTGCCAACCCAACCATGGCCAATATTTAAGCAACACATGTGGCGCCAAGTGTATGGGGTGGCCTTCAAGGTCAACAACATCCATGCGATGAGCCATCCATACCGTGAAGGCCACGGACAAAAGACCGAAACTCAACATCAAGGGTTCGAAGTACCCCGACAGCAGCAACCAAAGAATCGCCAGAACCGCGCTTAGTGAAAGAGTGTGCAACACGCGCCTTGAGACCCCTTTGAGTGAAAATAGATTCGCACCTAGAGAATAAGAGGGTTAACCGGGACTCGCAAGGGATGGAAGCAACTGTTTTTCGATTAAATTATTTGTCATGGCATACGGCTTATAAAGTGGGGAGACAGATGGGGAACTTACCGTTATGATCCGGCCTATGAATAACTTTTTTGTCAGATTTTGTCTCTTTTTTGCCACCATCTTTGGCTTCATCTTTCTGCTGGTGTGGGCTTACCTTTCCATCGTGGCTCCTGCGAACGCGGCAGAACCTCTTGCGCAGGTCGAGGCGCAAGCGAAAACGGTTGTCTTTGACAGCGCGCATGTGCGGGTATCGACGCCTTATGGCGGCAGTCACGACTTTAAGGTCGAAGTCGCAACGTCTTTTGCGCAATTGCGCCAAGGCTTGATGAACCGGACCGAGCTCGCCCCAAACCGGGGAATGTTGTTCAAGTACAATCCCCCCAGAACCGTCGGAATGTGGATGAAAAATACGCTGATTCCCCTCGACATGTTGTTTGCGGACCGCTTGGGTCGCGTTGTGTTCATCGCGGAAAATACGGTGCCCATGAGCGAAGACATTATTCAGGCCCCCGGACGCACGGCCTATGTGCTTGAGCTTTCGGCTGGAACCGTAAAACGCTTGTCGATTGCTTTGGGGCACCGCTTAACGTTTTAAAAGATTCAAATCAAAACGCAGCTCTTGAGTGCCTTCTTTCCAATCGTCCACCGCGTATTTTTCTGTGAGCTTAAAACCAGCCTTTTCATAAACGTGTTGGGCGGCATGCAACCCTTTAAATGTGGTGAGAAACAGTTTGGTCTGGCCCCGTTCAAGACAGACTTTAAGGGCTAGATCCAGCATTTTTTTGCCCCAACCCAAGCCTCTTGTTTTTGGTTCAAGGTAAAACAATCGCAATCGTGCGACATTGTCTGGGTAACCAGAAGTTTCAACAAAGAGGGTGCCAACAATAACACCATATTGATTTTCCACGCGAAGGATTTGGTCGCGGACCGGGTCATATTTGTCTAAAAACAAGCCGATGTCACGGGCGATATAAGCCTCAAAATTTTGCCCTAATTTCCACTCAGGGCCATAAAAGTCCATGTGCATGGTGCATACTTTTCCTGCAATACCAACCGTATAACCTTCTTTTAGAGTGTAGGTTTCCATGTCTTTGAAGGGGGCTTGGGCGCGGACCAAGGTTGCAATTTTATCGGCGTAAGCGGCGGTTAGTTTTTGGGGCGAACACAGTAAGGCGTGCCATGTCAAAGAAATCATCAAATCCGCCGCATCACATGCTTTATCGCTTTCCATTTCGCCACTCAAAATCAGATAATCAACCAGAGCCGTTTTGCGCGGTTCAACAAAATGGGTCTGAAAGGTTTCTGTGGCTCCGGGAGTTGAGCGGCTGAGAGCAATCATCGCCACCAGTAAATCCCCAGCGGGGCCGTCTTGAAAGCTTTTAAATAAAGCCCGCAAGACCGCTGGTAACGGTTGTTTGGATTGAAACCCTTTGAGAGCCGGGGAGTAAGCGTCGTAGACCTCAATCCACAAATCAAGCCGGGTCGGCCACCACCGATATATGGTTTGCTTGCCAACCTTGGCTTGGCGGGCAACGCCTTCGATGGTGAGAGCTTGCGGTCCGCCTGTATTCGCCAGATAGAGAGCGGCTGCCAAAATAGCTTTGTGACTTTTTTGCGAACGGGGCGCTCCGCGTACGGTTTTTATTTTGTTTTCATCTGTCATAATAACAAAATGTATACGAGACGGTCCGTATTGTAAATAGCTGTCGGCATGGATATAATCACAAATTGTCTTTAAAATGGACGGAGTTTCCTTGCGAAAAAGGGGGTTGTCCTTTAATCAAGGGTACAGAGCATAAGGATTAAATCATGAGCGCACGTATATTCATCGATGGGGCCGTTGGCACCACGGGCTTGCAAATTAAGTCTCGGTTGGAAAGCCGGGATGATCTTGAACTGGTTTTCTTGAGTGAAGACCAGCGCAAGGATGCGCGCGCGCGGACCGACATGCTCAACAGCGTAGACGTGGCTATTTTGTGTTTACCGGACGCTGCGGCCGTTGAAGCCGCCCAAATGGTCACCAACCCCATGGTCAAAATTATCGATGCCAGTTCGGCGCATCGGACCCACGACAATTGGGCCTATGGTTTTGCGGAACTTAGCCTTGGTCAACGCGAAGTGATTGGTCATGCGACACGGGTTTCTAATCCCGGTTGTTATGCGGTGGCTTCTGTGTCCATGCTTCAGCCCTTGGTGGCGGCTCGTTTGATATCTGCCGAGCACCCGGTTACCCTCAATGCCGTTTCCGGCTATTCCGGGGGCGGCAAGCAATCGATTGCCGATTTTGAAGGTGGCAAGGACAGCAAGACGCCGTTTTTTGTGTATGGATTGGGTTTAAAACACAAGCACGTTCCTGAAATTCAAAAATATTCTGGATTGAGCCAACGGCCTTTGTTTGTGCCCAGCGTGGGTCATTTTGCCCAAGGCATGATTGTGCAGTTGCCCTTGTTTGGAAACGCCGCTGAAATTCACGCAGTTTTGAGCGAACATTACGCCGACAGCCGCTTTGTCACCGTGGCAGAACAAGGCGATATGGACCGTTTAGAACCTGAAGCCTTGAACGGGACCAATGAATTGCACCTGCATGTGTGTGGGGATAAAGATCATGTTGTGGTCTTGGCTCAACTGGATAATTTGGGCAAAGGGGCTTCTGGGTCGTGTGTGCAGAATCTAAATATTATGTTGGGCTTTGATGAGGGCACGGGACTTTGAGCGACGACGTTAAATATTTTGAAGTGAATTCGTCTAATTTGGGCACGGTACAGGTGTTGCACCGGGATTGCCCGTTGTGTGGACGCGATAATTCAGCCGAACCCGATAATGACTACAGTTATGATGTGTGGACGATAAAAGATTGCGCATCGTGCGGCTTTACGTACATCGACAAAGGCCCCGATTACGCCAAGTTGTTTGAAGAGCTGAGTTGGGAAACCACCACCAAGGTCGAAGAACAGCGTCGTGCCGACTTGCAACCTGTGGGCTATAAAGCCAGCAAATTCACCCGATTGCGCATGCATCTGTTGCCCAGAAAACAGATGAATTTGATGTTGGATGCTTGGGCCAAGCCCGGCAACGTGGTCGATGCTGGATGTGGCGATGGCGGGCAAATGACGGGTTTAACGCCGGGCTTCGTGCCGTTCGGGGTTGAGGTCTCCACGGATTTAGCAGCTGCAGCACATGACCGGTTCTCCCCGTTGGGCGGCTCATGCGTAAATGCCCCCACGTTGGAAGGCCTTAAAAGCTTTCCCGATAACTATTGTTCCGCCGCCACATTGCGCTCTTATCTGGAACACGAAATGAACCCTTTGCCGGTGTTGCGCGAAATTTACCGGGTGCTCCAACCGGGCGGGGTCGCGATCATAAAAGTTCCCAACTATGGCTCTTGGAACCGCATGGTCATGGGCGAAAAGTGGTGTGGCTTTCGGTATCCCGATCACTTGAACTATTTCACCCCCAAAACCCTCAAGAAAATGGCTCAAAAAGCCGGCTTCGGCGTCCATTACGGCATCACCTATACCTTGCCAACTTCCGACAACATGTACGCCATCCTGCGCCGCGAAGACGGCCCGTCTACCTTGCCAAGGGCAAAGTATGGCAAGGGGTGCTGTTAAGGTCGTTAAAGCTCTTTGAAATGTAGGTATGGCTCGGTTGTCCGCAGGGCCGTAACGATATAGGGAACCGTTTCCTGTTCAACCGCGTTGAGGTCGAAGTAGCCGATCTCGGTGATTTTATCGGGTTCCAAGATCGCCGGCGTTCCTTGAAATGTTTCGATTGAGAAAAAGAAATCGACATAGGTTCGATCTGGAAGAATCCGATAAATAACGTTTCGAAACGTAAGGTCGGACAGGACAAGGTTAAGCCCGACCTCTTCTTTGACCTCGCGGACCAGAGCTTCGGCGGGCGTTTCGGTCTCTTCAACATGCCCCGCGACGCAACTTAAGAAGCCCGGGAAATACTTTGTGCCCGCTCGCCGGATCAGCAACTGTTGACCCCCAACGATATGGATCAGGTGGGTGGACACAAAATAAGTCATTTCGATACATCCTTTGTGTATATTTTTCGAGTGAATGAGGGCCGATCGTCGATGAGACGAGATCATTGGGGCTTGCATTCAACTTAACGTCTTAAATGGTGAAAGAAAATCGTGTTTCTATCCTGCTCAGGTGGATTTTTATCATGAGATTTGATTGATCAGACCAAGAATGGGCCATTATTGTGGCCCCACCAGCCGCAAGGTGGACAAGGTCCACGGGCGTTGATGACGCCGTGTTTCGAGCGGTATTTTCTATATTTAAACCTGGGTGCGCCATAGTTTTGGCGTATTGGTCCGTCCGCATGGTGAGGACTGCCGACAATCATGATACGAGCAAGGCGAGGCATTGATAAATGATTGTTTAAATGACGTATTTTGGCAAGCTCATGAGTATCCTGTCCCCGCAATTACAGGTAACTTCTGGGTCGAGTCTCGAAATATTAAATTGTTTTATGTAGAGGCTTCTTCGAGTGTAAATTTGCTAATATCCATCCCTGAATACGCCACCAAAGCTTCTTCAGTTATGTCGGTGAAACTTGTGGCTTTATACCCCTTCATAAGCAAGTCTTTAAGGCTGAGCTTGTTATAGATAAACATGAATACAAGGCTAGAAATCCCCATCGTCACCGTTCCAGAAATTAAAATAATGGCAAACCATTTCCAGTCACCTCTAAACAATGTCGGGAATGGTCCAAAAAAAAGTACAGTCCATGAGAACCCAATTGGCGCGACTTTCATTTCTCCCGTGATTTCATTTTTTAGATTAACCTTTGCGTAAGCCAATTTCTCTAACTCCCAAAAAAACATTATTAACTTCAAGGAACTTGTCATGAAGGTGTTATGGTGGCAACACTTATTTTACCTAAAGTAGTTAAGTCTATCGTATTATCCAACACATCTTAATTTTTTTATGGGCCTATATCGTTGAAATTAAAGCAAGTTTTTGGATAACATACAAAATAGATCGCCCTAAAAACTTTCATATTTCCAAATCTATCCATTTGTTTCTTTACAATCATTAAGTTACCTGTTGTCAGAAAGCGTGACCTTAATGGTATAATGTTTTGAGGTTCGCAACGCCTTGATTTGTTTTTCCTCTGGTTGCTTCTGTTTCTGAATTGACATTAAAAATATGCATGGCCTGCGGTCTCGCAGGATTAAAGGGTTTCGTGATGGCGCTTGAGGTTTGGTTTTCTTTTTTTGTGGTGACGGTGATAACCGTGGTTTCGCCGGGGCCGGCGGTGTTGTTGGCGGTGACGCATGGGGCTCAGTTTGGGGCGCGTCGGGCGGTGTTTCCGGTTTTGGGTAACGTCACCGGGCTTGCGATTATCATTACGGCCTCTGCGGTTGGCATCGGCTCGATTTTACAAGCCTCGTCGGAAGCCTTTTTCTGGTTGCGTATTGTGGGCGGTTTGTATTTGATTTTCTTAGGGGTAAAGCTGTTGAGAAGCTCAAGTCAGATCATGACCATGGACGTTCAGCCCAAGTCGCGCACAAGAACGTATTTGCAAGGGATTACGCTGGCGCTCAGCAATCCCAAAGCCTTGTTGTTTATCGGGGCCTTGTTTCCGCATTTTATCGACGTGTCCAATCCTGCGTTGCCCCAATTCATGGTGATGGGGGCAACGATGATGACCATCTCGTTTTGCAGCTTAATGACGTATGCCATGCTTTCAAATAGCCTGATTGAAAAGGGCAAAGCGTCTTTGATCGGCAAGGCCAACAAGGTCACCGGCGCTTTGTTCGTCTTGTTTGGGTTGGCCCTTGCCCGAGAAGCCGTTAAGGATTTTTAGCCAAGGGAAACGACAACGGCACCACGCTGATGGAGTGACTGGCATTTTTTCCGGTTAGCTTTGACGTATAAGATATATACACCAACACATTACGGGCTTTGTCATAAAACCTGTCGACGTGCATTGTTTTGAAAAAGAGGATGTTTTTTGATTGTCGAAAGACATCTGTGGCGGGGATAAGGTGCCGGATAATATCCCCGTTTGGCGACAGGCTATGGAGCTGTCCGTCGGGTTTTCCAAGTTTGGGCCACCAATTTCTGTGGTGGTGACATAACACGTCACGCCGCGAATGGTGGGGTCGTCGACAGCATGAATGGTGACGGTGTCTTTGAAAATGATGCCCGATGTTTCAACGGTGCCAATGGGTTCAGCCACGGCGGGTGAAGCAAGCAATAACAAAGCCATAATGATTTTTTTCAATGCACATACCCTTAAAGAAATTGATGGGTGAAATTTAAGCTTTCCCCACCGGAAAAATAGGCGTAAAAACCGCCTTCACTGGTGATTTAGGCTCATTTTCGATGGATGCAAGTTATGACGTCACAAAAAACAACTCAAGATCCGACGGCAAAGATTAAACGCTTTTTTGCGTCCAGCCAACACAGCACACCTTTATTGGTGATTGATTTGGACGTCATAGCGGCTAATTTTGAAGTCATTAAGTCGGGGATGCCCGCCGCTGATCTGTTTTATGCGGTGAAGGCGAACCCGGCGCGTCCCGTGTTGGAACGCTTGGTGGCTTTGGGGTCTAAATTTGATGCGGCCTCTGTTTTTGAAATCGAAGACTGTATTCTGGCTGGGGCAAAACCATCCGATATTTCCTTTGGCAACACCATCAAAAAACCCGCCGACATTGAACGGGCTTTTAAGCTTGGAGTAGATCTTTTTGCTTTTGACAGTGCCGGCGAATTGGAAAAGTTGGCTAAATTGGCTCCGGGATCAAAAGTTTTTTGTCGGATTCTGACCGAAAATGCCGGTGCAGATTGGCCTTTGTCCCGTAAATTTGGCTGTGAACTGGATATGGCCGTTGAGCTGATGGAACAAGCGCACGCCTTGGGGCTTGTCGCCTATGGGATTTCGTTTCATGTGGGGTCCCAACAAACCGATCCCGGCCAATGGGAAACGGCGTTGTCGCGTACGGCTTGGGTGTTTTCAGAACTAAAGAAACGTTCTATCGAATTAGCGATGATTAACCTGGGCGGCGGGTATCCCGCACATTACCGGGATGACGTGCCTGATTTTGAAGAATATGCCAAGGCTATTGAAGCCTCGCTTTGCAAGCACTTCAGCGACAACAGGCCCAGCCTGATGATCGAGCCCGGCCGAGCCATCGCGGCCTCCGCCGGCGTGATGCAAACCGAAGTGGTCCTGGTCAGTGAAAAACGTCTGGATGCAGATCGCCGATGGGTATTTTTAGACGTGGGCATGTTCGGCGGCTTGGCTGAAACCATGGATGAAGCCATCAAATATGCTTTTCGCACCGAAAAAGATGGCAGCCCAAGCGGCATCGTCGCCATCGCGGGCCCCACGTGCGATGGCATGGATGTGCTGTACGAACAAACCGCATATAAAATGCCGTTGGATTTGGCCGTGGGGGACCTGGTGTGGATTGATGCCACCGGGGCGTATACCGCAACCTATTCAGCCGTAGGATTTAACGGTTTTGACCCCTTGAAGGTGCATTGCATCTAAGCGTCGCCGTCGCCCTGTTTTGGTTTACTCTTCTGTTTGTGGTGTTTCTACAGGGGGTGTGGCTTTGGGCGCAGGTTTCCGACACGGGCGTTTTTTCACGGGTGCTTTTTTCTTTTCGGCCTTGGGCTTAAGTTCTGGCTTGGGCGTATGACTTGGCGGATTGGTGAGAAAAGCAGGCATGTGGCCATCGCAGACCTGGTTGTGGATATCCCGAGAACGGTCATCGTAGTCGTGTCTTGGCGCGCGTTTTTTTTGTTTTTTGGCCTGAGGTGCCTGAGTTGCCTGAGGGGCTTGAGTTGCCTGAGGTGCCTGAGGGGCTTGAGATGGCTGAGATGCTTGAGGTGCATCAGGCACTTGAGGCGCATCAGGAGTTGAACTCTGAACGGGGGCTGTAGCTGGTTCAGGTTTAACATCCGTTTCGGTTGCCGGTTTTGGAGTGGAGTGTTTCTTTTCTCCACGATTGTTGCGTCCGCGACCACCGCGACCGCGGTCCTTGCGATCTCCTTTGTCGCCCTTTTTATCACGAGCCGGAGCGGCATCAGACAATTCTGCGACTTCAAAGCCTTCAAGACTTAAGAGGGGGATAGAGGTGGTGATGAGGGTTTCAATGGCGGCAATATATTTGCCATCTTCGGGCAAAGCTAACGTATAGGCATGGCCTTCATTTCCCGCGCGTCCGGTGCGGCCAATGCGGTGGACATAGTCTTCGGCATGGCTGGGCACGTCAAAGTTAAACACGTGGCTCAGGTTGGGAACATCCAAACCCCGAGCCGCCACGTCGGAACAGACCAAGATTGAAAATTCTTTGTTTTTAAAGCCGGCCAATGTTTCTGTGCGGGCGGGTTGGCTCATGTCGCCGTGCAATTGACCCACGCTAAATCCGTGTTTGGACAAGGAATTGTAAACCATTGCCACGTCAATTTTGCGGTTACAAAAGACAATCGCATCGCGAACATCATCATGGGAAATGAGTTTGCGCAGCGCGTCACGTTTGAGTTTCTTTTTGCCATCCTGGCCCCGGTATTTTCCACCGGGCTTTAAGGTCAGCAATCCTTGGGTCACGGTATCCGCCGTTGACGCCGGAGGCGCCACGGAAATAATTTTGGGGTTCATCAAGAACTTGTCGGCAATTTTCTTAATCGCCGGTGCCATCGTGGCTGAGAAAAACAGCGTTTGGCGCAACGGCGGCAACATGGTGACGATTTTTTCAATGTCAGGGATAAAGCCCATGTCCAACATGCGGTCGGCTTCATCAATGACCAAGATTTTCACATCCCGCATCAACAAGTGGCCACGTTCAAACATGTCGAGCAAGCGACCGGGCGTGGCGATCAAAACATCCGCACCACCATCAAGAACTTTGGCTTGCTTTTTCATATCGGTGCCACCGATCAGCAACGCTTTGTTCAGCTTGTGGTATTTGCCATAGGTATCAAAGTTATCCGCCACCTGGGTCGCGAGTTCGCGGGTGGGTTCCAAAATCAGCGAGCGCGGCATGCGCATTTTGGCGCGGCCATGGGCCAACACATCAATCATCGGCAAGGTAAACGATGCCGTTTTCCCTGTCCCTGTTTGCGCGCAAGCCAAAATATCACGGCCCATAAGGATGATCGGTATGGCGGCGGCTTGAATAGGGGTCGGGGTGGTGTAGCCTGTGTCCTTAACGGCACGCAGGACGTCTTCGCTTAGTCCGGTATCTTCAAAACTCATTGGGTAAAGGCGCTCTATTTCTAGGCGTTTCATGTGTGCATATTCATCTGCACAAAGGGGGCGGTATGCCCATCATGCGCCCAAATTATAACAAAGGCGCGATTCGGTTTCCAAACACCTTGTCTGGAAGGCCGGATAAACAACACGTTCAAGAA
>JAESSV010000239.1 GCA_016763895.1 Magnetovibrio sp.
AATGGTGCCGTCTAAATAAAGACCCGCGCCGCCAAACATGCGTTTGGCTTGCACGGGGCCAATTGGTTCCAAAAGCTCGACAACGTAGCCTTGAAATTCAGCGCTCACAGCCATTACATCAAATTCTCATAAATCATAAGGACCGCTACGGTTATCATCAACACGCCCGTTAAATGGGTGATCCGTTTATAGGTGCGTTCATTTTTTAACCAACGGCGAACGGCCTCGGCGGAAAAGGCCAAGGGAGATTGCCAGACTGCGTTGATGATGATTAAGCTCAAAGACAAGGTCACCAGTTGCAGCGTGACGTCGTCTCGGGTGTTGTCGATAAAATTTGGAAACAAGGCCAAAAACAACAACACAACTTTGGGGTTGAGCAAGTTACAGATGGTCGCATCCACAAAAGCCTTGGGCGCGGACACGGGCGGTTTTCCAGAAGCCCCCACGTGCAACAGGCCCTCTTTGCGAAAACCCTGAATGCCGATCCAGCCAATGTAAGCCGCACCTGTCAGAGCCACCGCTTTGAACAATATGGGGGTCGAGGCAATTAAAAACGAGATGCCAAAAACCGCCAAAAGGGTATGACCGACCAAGCCAAATTGCACGCCGACCACGGTCGCCAGCCCGACATTGCGCCCAGAACTCAACGAATAGCGTAAAATAAGCAACGTATCAGGGCCGGGGGTCAAAACAATCGCAGACACGGTCAACAAAAACGCAGAATAAGTCGTGATATCAATGGGAAAGTACATCAGGGGAAGTCCTTGGGGAGAAGTCTTGGCAGAAATTAGGCCAAAGCCTAACGCGCGCGCACAAACGCGTCCAGAGCATTGATGGCTTCATCCCAGTTTTGCGGTTCGGTGCGCCCTGATTTTTTGCGCGGCTTAAACCCATGATCGCCGTCTTCTAACCATGTTACCTCGACCGTTTTGGGCAGGGCCAAGGTGGGGATGTGGTCAAACCCGCCAAAGGTATCGCGGGTGCCTTGCAAAATCAGCGTGGGTGTTTTGATGTCCAACAAATGTGCCAATCGTCCTTCGGCCTTTTCAGGCTTTCCCGGGGGATAAAACGGATACCCCAAACACACCACCCCAGAAACGCGCCCCCCTTCATCTTCAAGCGTGCGCGCCATCATGGACGCAATGCGTCCGCCCATAGACTTGCCGCCAATGATCAGGTTTTCGGGCCCCAGATGCTCAATCACCGCCCGCCACGTGTCCAACAAAACAGGCGCCCGGTTCGGCGGCCGCCTTTTGCCATCAAGGCGCCGCTGGGCCATATACGGAAATTCAAACCGCACACACCGATGCCCAAGTTCCGCCAATCTTTCGGCAAACGTTTCCATAAAAACACTATCCATCGCCGCCCCGGCACCGTGAGCCAAAACGATGGTGTATGGGCCGTTATCTGGGCCGTTGATGAGAAGGTCGGGGAGGGGCATGAATAATAAAAACCAAATAAAGCTGCGTTAAAAAGACGTCCATTGCGAACGTTTGTAATTATATAAGGAATGCTGGCAAGGGTGAATAGTGAATGTATGAAAACAGGGCATCACGTTCTTTAAGCTTTTACCTTAAAAGATATGGCTATTCCCGACCGTTGTGCTCAACGGGTACGGTTTAAGGCAAGCTTAGCACTTGAAAGTGGAAGTGATACTTCCACACGAACTATCATCTATAGTTATTTTAGAAATACGGTAGTTTTTACTGATCACTAGTCAGCCGAATTCTAGGACAGGTAGAAATAGTTGTATTTTTTATCCCGCTCATTCATTCTACACAGAGAGCAAAATAAAATGAGTGAAGAGTAATTATGTCTGAGACGAACGATCTAGTGACAGTTGTCCCCGAAAAACTTCAACAGCACGCCAATTTTCTTGGTGAGCCTTTACTTTCATACATACTTAATTTGCCGGAGCAAGAGATCAAAGCTTTGATAAAAGAGGGTGGAGAAGTAGACGCAAAACGTCTTGTTTACATCGACCAACTTGATCAGGTTATGGATCAAGTTAAGAAAAACCGCATCAATGATCAGGCTATCCATTTTGCTGATTACGCCTACCTTTCTAACTTGCAATTGGCTAATGAATCGTACCTCTTCAATGCGATCCGAAATGACTTATATGATAG
Organism: Magnetovibrio sp.; assembly: GCA_016763895.1. Classification (GTDB taxonomy): domain Bacteria; phylum Pseudomonadota; class Alphaproteobacteria; order Rhodospirillales; family Magnetovibrionaceae; genus JANLGW01. Next base: position 2,130 of record JAESSV010000239.1, read on the forward strand.
TCCCGCACCTCAACAATTCGATGACCCTGTTCTTGAATGCTTTGCAGAGTTAGGCGCTGAGAGTTACCCATATTTTCTTCTTCCAAAAGATAATCGATTTTCGGAGCTTGACCTTTGTATCCCCTACTTTATTGGGACAAAAATTCTTTCTCGGACTGAAGACGCTATTTTATTAGACCCCGATCTTTCAAATATTTTCCCTACGGTTGGTAGTAATGGAATGGAGACTGTTAGCAGGTATCATTCCTCAACAGGTCATGGTGGGTCTTTGCAACTTTGCACATTTCCATCAATGCTCTTGAAAAATGCTTATGGCTGGATGAGGTCACAAAACCTCAATAACCTTGATGCATATATTTCCGCAATATCTGATGTGCTAGATATGTTACGACAAGCAGCGCGGGGCGAGGCCGTAAAAATTCCAATAATATATTGTTTTGAAGGCATTAGATTACCCGAAGGAACAAAAATAAATGCCTTTAACGGCATCATATCTAACCTTTCAAATGGAATTTTGGACATACTCCCGCAACACGGTCATCCAACGAGTCACAATTCCGATGGGGTTATGGGGTTTGTATTTGTCAGTGAGATTGAATTTCGATTGCACATAACGCAGCCGGGCGACAGTGCACACGATCTAGGCGACCTATGGCCCATCAAAATGATTGATTTGAATGCCTTACACCAAATCACTGAAAAAATATCTCTTTCTATAGCTCTGGCAATTGGTCCAGATGCACCCGCTGCAGCATCGGTAATTTCAACATACATCTCTGATCCGCTGAATGGGGGGCATTCCAGTAGTTGTATCCGAATGATGCAAACTGCTACTAACCCAATAACGGCCACTGTTGACGACTGTCAACGAATTCAAGAATGGTGCAAATTTGTTGAAAATGCTGATGATCAAAAAATTGACATGGCTAATCGAAGATTTCTTTCCGCAGTAACCAAACGAGATGACCCTATAGACGGCTTTGTCGACTCAATCATAGCAATGGAAAATCTATTTGGCGAAAGAACCGCGATCGCTCTGAGTGTTGCTGCTTCAGTTTCAAAGTTAGTGGAAACAGATGCCGAGCGGAGAAAGGAGGTCTTTGAAGAAGTTAAAAAACTCTACTCTAGGAGAAGTGACATAATTCACGGGAAGAAACAAGCGCCGTCACATGAAGATGCCGTTATATTTCGGGATAAATCTTTAGGTTTTGTCGCTGAATGTCTTCGTCGACTTTACCGTGACGATGTTGAGCTTCTGCAACTTAGCGCAAATGATCGAGCCAAAGCCATCATTTTAAATTAATGGCAGTTTAAGAAGCAATTATTGCAGAATAAGTATTAATGATATGTCTCATTGTAAAGGCCCGTTTCGGGTCACAAGCGTAAATGACGACAAACCAGAACCGCCGTCTTACCGGGCGGTTAAAGACATCTCAAACGCTCTTAAATCTTAAACTCGGCAAAAAAGTCGTTGCCTTTGTCGTCGACGATGATAAACGCGGGGAAGTTTTTGATTTCTATTTTCCAGATGGCTTCCATGCCCAATTCTTCGTATTCGACGCATTCCATGTGGGTGATTGAGCTTTGGGTGAGTTGGGCGGCGGCTCCGCCGATGGAGCCTAGATAAGAGCCGCCGTGTTTTTGACAGGCTCTTGTGACGGCTTTGGATCGGTTGCCTTTGGCGAGCATGATCATGGACCCGCCTGCGGCCTGAAATTCATCCACGTAACCGTCCATGCGTCCCGCCGTGGTGGGGCCAAACGATCCGGCGGCATAGCCTTTGGGTGTTTTGGCGGGGCCGGCGTAATAGACCGGGTGGTTTTTGAAATAATCGGGCAATGGCTCGCCCGCATCCAGGCGTTCTTTGAGCTTGGCATGGGCCAAATCGCGGGCCACGATCAAGGTTCCGGACAGGCTTAAGCGAGTCTTGACGGGGTATTTGGACAATTGTTTACAGATCACGTCCATGGGTTGGGAAATATCGACTTCGACCACTTCACCGGACAACGTGCTTTCATCAATGTCGGGCATATGTTTTGCCGGGTCTGTTTCTAGGCGTTCGATAAACACGCCCTTGGTGGTGATTTTGGCTTTGACCTGACGATCCGCCGAACACGATACGCCGACCCCCACCGGAACCGAGGCTCCGTGGCGGGGCAAGCGAATAACCCGCACATCGTGACAGAAATATTTGCCGCCAAATTGCGCGCCAATGCCAAATTTTTGGGTCATGGCAAGGACTTGAGCTTCCATGTCCAGATCGCGAAAGGCATGGGCCGATTTATCGCCACACGTTGGCAGGTTATCTAAATCATGGGTGGACGCCATTTTCACGGTCTTCAAATTCATTTCGGCGGACAAGCCGCCAATGACGATGGCCAAGTGATAGGGCGGGCAAGCGGACGTGCCCAGATTGATCAGTTCTTCGCGCAAGAAGGCTTCCATGGATTTCGGATTCAACAGTGCGGCTGTTTTTTGAAACAAAAAGGTCTTGTTGGCTGACCCGCCACCCTTGGCAATAAATAACAGTTTGTACGCATTGCCCGCCACGGCGGCGATGTCGATTTGAGCCGGCAGGTTGGTGCCGGTGCCAACTTCTTCGAACATGCTGAGCGGGGCCAGTTGGCTGTAACGGAGATTGTTTGTGGTATAAGCTTCAAGCACGCCTTGGCTGAAGGCTTCTCCGTCTTGCCCGCCGGTCCACACGTTTTCGCCTTTTTTACCGACAATGATGGCGGTGCCGGTATCTTGGCACATGGGCAACACGCCGCCCGCCGCAATGTTGGCATTCTTTAACAATTCCATGGCGACGAAACGATCATTGGCCGAGGCTTCTGGATCGTCTAAAATTGCGCGGACCTGAGCCAGGTGTGCGGGGCGCAAAAAATGGGCAATGTCGCGAAAAGCCCGGTTGGCCAGTTGCGTAAGGCCTGGGGGATCAATGTCTAATATGGTGCGGCCTAAGACGTCATGGGTGGTGACCCAATCGCCGTCTAAGCGTTCATATTCGGTGGTGTCTTCGCTTAGGGGGAACATGTCTTGGAAGGTATTTGAGTCTTGGAATGTATTTGGGAAAATGGGATTGCTCATCGAGAGGCCCCTTTATGAAGATCAGGTGTTTCTGATGCGTTATTTTTTACGAAACGCATCAAGGGCAATGACTTCGCCGGATTTTTTATCGTCATCCCCGGAGTCCCCGGATTTTTTGTCTTTGTCTTTGGCGGCTTGATTCGCGCTGTCGACGGGGAATTCAAATGTTTCGAGTTCCGTTTCGGGGAATTCAGCAAGATCAAGGATATCGCCCTCAAATTCTTCATCTTCATCTTCATCCATAGACATCATTTTAAGTTGCAACGCAAAATTGACCGAAGGGTCCGCAAACGAAACAACCGATGTATAAGGCACGATCAGGCGTACTTTGACACCGCCAAAGCTTAATGAAACGGAAAAGTGATCTTTTTCAACATTTAATTCATCAAACTGGTGCTGCAAGACGATGGTCATTTCGATGGGGTGTTGCGCCCGGATATGAGCCGGTATATGCACGCCTTCGTCTTGAGTTAAAAAGGAAATATAGAAATGGTGCTCCCCAGAAAGGCCATGGGTATTTACGTGGGATAACGTTTTGTGAATAACGCTGCGCAGCGCTTCTTCTACCCAAAGGTCATACCGGATCGTGTCGTCTGTCATAAGGTCTTGTTCTTTCTTAAAAGCTTAGCTTGTTCAAACTTCTGGTGTGTTCGAATTTCTGGCGTGTTTAAATTTTTGGCATGTTCAAATTAAAGTGTACCACCTAAACAACCATAGGGGACATATAAATTAAGTGGAGGGCTTCTGTTGCTAGGTGCCCTCCGGACCCCGTGGTAGGTTAGCTGTTAAGCTGCTACCGCAAATGCTTCATTATCGTTTGCATTTGTAAAATTAGCCCGATAACGGTGGTACAATG
>JAESSV010000240.1 GCA_016763895.1 Magnetovibrio sp.
ACGCTTATTGAACAAGCCGAACAAGGCGTCGATTATTGGACCATTCATGCGGGCGTGCGTTTGCAACACATCCCGCTGACCGCCAGCCGCACCACAGGCATTGTATCGCGTGGGGGCTCTATCATGGCGAAATGGTGTCTGACGTACCACAAAGAAAGCTTTATATACGAGCACTTTGAAGACATTTGCGACATCTGTGTGAAGTACGATGTGGGCCTTAGCCTAGGCGATGGTTTGCGTCCCGGCTCAATCGCCGATGCCAATGACGAGGCTCAATTTGCCGAGTTGGAAACCTTGGGCGAATTGCATAAAGTTTCCTTCGCCAAAGACGTGCAAACCTTCATCGAAGGCCCGGGCCATGTGCCCATGCACAAGATCAAAGAAAATATGGACAAGCAATTGGAAGTTTGCGGCGAAGCCCCCTTTTATACGCTTGGCCCCCTCACCACGGACATTGCCCCGGGGTATGACCACATCACGTCCGCCATTGGTGCCGCGATGATCGGGTGGTACGGGTGTGCCATGTTGTGTTACGTGACGCCCAAAGAACACTTAGGGCTACCGGATCGCGATGACGTTAAGGTCGGTGTTGTGACATACAAACTGGCCGCTCACGCCGCTGATTTGGCCAAGGGGCTTCCCGGCGCACAAACCAGAGACGATGCCATGAGCAAGGCAAGGTTTGAATTTCGTTGGCGCGACCAGTTCCATTTGGCCCTTGATCCCGATACGGCCATGCAATACCACGACCAAACCTTGCCCGCCGAAGGTGCCAAAACGGCACATTTTTGTTCCATGTGTGGCCCGAAATTCTGTTCCATGAAAATCAGCCATGAAATCAAAGATGTCGCCGCAAAGGGCATGAATGAAATGAGTGAAAAATTCCGCGAACAAGGTGGTAAAATTTACCACAAAATCGAAGCTGCGGAATAACGCCTAAGTGATGGAATCCCTGACCTTAGAGCTTGTAGGCATGTTGTTTTTTGCCGGCCTTGTGGGCGGGTTTGTCGATTCCATTGCCGGCGGTGGGGGGCTGATTACGGTTCCCATGCTGTTGGCGTTGGGGGTGCCACCCGTATCCGCCCTGGCCACCAACAAGGCTCAAGCTATGTTTGGTTCGTTTATCGCCATGCAACGGTACGCCCAAAAAGGTCATGTGAACTTAAGGGAAATGAAACTTGCCATCGGCTTTACGGTGGTGGGAGCCGCCACGGGTACGGTGTTGGCGCAACGAATCCCCGCTGATTTGCTTATGCAAGTGATGCCCTTTTTATTGATCGCGGCTGCATTGTATTTTAGTTTGGGGCCTAAGATTGGGGACCATAATCGTCACCACAAAATGGAAACAACACCTTTTTATGCGGTATTTGGGTTAATCATTGGCTTTTACGATGGTTTCTTTGGCCCCGGCACAGGATCATTTTGGACCCTCGTTTTTGTGATGATTTTGGGCTTTAACATGTTAAAGGCCACGGCTCATACAAAAGTGGTGAACTTCACCTCGAACATCACTTCGTTTTTGTTTTTTGCCTTTTCTGGCTATGTTTTATGGCTGCCTGCGGCGGTGATGGCTTTGGGCCAGCTTGTCGGGGCCAGGCTTGGGGCAAACATGGCAATGAAGCATGGCACAAGCCTGATCCGCCCCTTGCTGGTGACCGTGTCTTTGGTCATTACCGCACAGCTTGTTTATAACGATCCGCATAATATTATGCACATTTGGATACAAAATTTATTATCCCTGTGAGCTTCATCACTGAGAATCGGTCGCGAGAATGTGAATGTAGTTGTATTGAACAACGGTTCTCACAACTCTTGGCACATGAAGGCTTACGGCAATGACAAAACGGTACAAATCAATCGGCTGCATACTTGGTTTGATCTTGATGTCTTCCACTTTAAACGGTTGCATTGCCCTCGCTCTGGCGCCGACGGCTTTGAGCTTGGCTGCTGAGGGGCTTTCGGTTCACGCCACCGGGCAAACCATTACGGAAAACCTCAAAGAAGCCATTTTGAACTCTCAAAAGGACGACGAGCCGAAAGACGAGCTCCAGGTTGCGAGCCTAAACTACCCGGGTTTCCCGCCCCGCAAGCCCACGCCGCCCCAAAATAAGCAAGACGAATTAAGCATTACAGGCCCCATCGGAACCATCGGGTTTAGCCCGCTTGACACCCTTCCTGACCGCTTCTAAATCAGCCGCTGCACGCCATTATGCGATGGCCTTGCACACCGTCTGAATCCCCAAATTCGATTAACTTGATGCACAACGCTTTTTGAATGCAAAATGAGTTGAAATGCAGAACCTAAACAACAATATACAAAGCCATGGAACAAGTGATCTGCTGAACACGCAATACGGATGGTAACTTGGATTTAAGGTGTTTAGGTGTCTGAAAACCAATACATAAGTCAAACCTCACCACAGCTTTACCGGCTGTCTCTTGTCTTGTCGAGCGCCGTTGGCTTCATTGTGTTGGTTCTCCTCATTGGTTTTTTTGTTTTTTATGCCGTTCAACAAACACAAGGTCTTAAAGAAACAGTCTATGACAAAACCAATCGAATTTTAACGGCATTGGAAATTGCTCATAGTCAAAGCATGTTGCACCGAAGCAGCAAAAAAGATAACACCCCCGTCATCAAAGCCATGGACGCAACACTTTTAGGCATGAGCCAATCACAAAAACACATCAAAGTGTGGTTGGTTATGGGGCCAAAAGTTCTGGCTTTTCAACGCTTGCATAATCAAGAAACCGAATTGGCGCTTGATGCCGTTGATGAACAGACGTTGCGTTCAGGACAAATCACCGAACGTTTTTCAGACGCCAACCTTTACCGTCTTTCAAAACCCATTGTCTTAGGCCAAGGCCATGCCTCTAATCCTAAATGTTTTTCGTGTCACAACAAAGATATGGGAATCAACGAAGGCGAAGTCATTGGGATCATGTCAGCCTCTTATGATGCAAACGACGAAGCCCTTGCCGTGCGCGATCGGATTATAATTGCGGGCATATTTTTCATCCTGATTTCGGCAACCTTGATGGCGCTGGCGTATGTCTTGACGCGAAAGCTTGTCGGTGAACCCATCGAAGAAATTTCAACAGCCATGCAATTGTTGGCCTTTGGCGAAGATCAAATTATTCTTCCCAAGCACAATAAAATTATTGAAATCAGAGAGATCGTCACGGCGGCAGAGGTCTTAAAAGGCGTCACACATTCCATCAGAAACGATCTTTTGTCGCAAAAAAAGGCCCTAGACGAACATGCCTTTGTTTTCATTTCAGAAACGCATGGGCAAATCACCTACGTCAACGATAAACTTTGTCGCATCAGCGGTTATGATCGCGAAGATTTAATTGGCGCCAGCCACCGCATCTTGTTGATGGCCGAACATGACCCGGACCTTTACGTTAACGTGTTAAAAAACATTCATAACGGAAAAATCTGGCATGGCGAAATTCAAAAAAAGCACAAATCCGGGGGCCATTTTTATTGGTTGCAAACAACCATAGTCCCCATCATCAGAAGTGACGGATGTTCGATTGCCTATGTGTCCATCAGCACCGACATCACGGAAGCCAAAAAGCTTCAAAAAGCATTGAGTGATGCTAAAACAACCATGGAAACACATGTTTTGGAACTTGCCCTTTCTGAGACCAAACTGGAACGCAAGATCAAAGAAATCCAGGCAAGTGAGACGCGCATCAAGGCCATCGTTGATACAGCAACCGACATCATCATGACCATTTCTCCGCGCGGCGAAATTTTGTCCGCAAACCCGGCTGCCGAAAAGGTTTTTGGCTATTCAAAGATAGAAATGATCGGCAAAAAAGTATCCAAGCTCTTGGAATTTTCTGATGGCAGTGCCAAAAATAGCCTTGTGCCCCAGTCCATCAAAATAGATCTTAACAAAACCATCGGAACAAAACGCGAAATTACGGGACAGAAAAAAAATGGTGAATGTATCCCCCTGAGCATTACTCTGTCCTATGTCACGTCCAATGAGGAAGATTTTTACTGTGGTATTCTTCGCGACCTCACAGAAGAAAAATTTGTGCAAGCCCAACTCATTCAATCTGAAAAATTGTCCTCCCTTGGTCAAATGGTTGCGGGGGTCGCCCATGAAATCAACACGCCGGTTGGGACAGCCGTGACCAATGTTTCAGAATTAATCGATAAAACATCCGTTTTTCAAAACAAACTCGGCAGCGCAGGCATCAGCAAAAGCGATCTGGATGACTTTCTCAGAGACACTCAAGATTTTTCATGTATGGCGTATTCAAACCTTATTCGAGCCGCAGAACTGGTGCGTAGTTTTAAAAATGTTGCCGTCGATCAATCTTGTGAAAGATCAAGAGAATTCAATCTTTTTGAAACCATTGAAGCCATCATCAGAACCATTCATCATGATTTCAAGCAAACAAAAATTACGTTTAATATTGATTGTGAAAAAGATATCGTTCTGTTGAGCAACCCCGGAGCGATCAGCCAAATCATATCAAACCTGGCCAACAATTCCCGTATTCATGGGTTTAACAACGGCACCGAACAAGGAGAGATAAAGATATCCGTTAAACAGAACAAACAACAAAACACGATTTGTCTGACGTATTCAGATACCGGCTGTGGTATTTCCGCAGCCGATCAAAAACGCATTTTCGACCCTTTTTTCACAACCCGCCGAAACGAAGGCGGTTCGGGGCTTGGCATGCATATCGTCCACAATTTAGTCACGGAAACCCTTGGGGGATCGATAGAGGTCAACAACAATACCGACCATGGGGTTCAGTTTAAAATCATCCTACCGATGGGACACCCCTAAATCACGGGGGGCGAAATAAAGGGTGTCGTTAACGCATTGATGATTTGTTGTTTGAGAATTTCAATCGTGATCGGCTTTTCAACAAATCCTGAAATACCCAGATCAATCGAATCGTGAAAGTTCTGCATTTGACCATTCCCGGTTAAAATAATAACGGGGATTTTGGCACACACCTCATTGGTATTGAAGCGCAACGTCCGAACGAACTCAAAGCCATCCATTTCGGGCATTTCAAGGTCACAAATAATGAGGTCAATATCCACATTGTTGGCGATGACGTCTAAGGCCTCGACACCGTTTTTGGCCGTTAATATTTTTGAAATGCCCGCCATCCCAAGGGATCGTTCAATCATTTTCAACATAAACGGGGCATCATCAATCGTTAGAACATTTAAGTTTGCAAAATCGATCTCGGCGGGTATTGCGATATTTGACATCTATAGTCCCTCTATATATTCAACAACATCGCCCATGGACACGCTTAAACGGGGCATGCCGACACTGACCTGTTGTTTATTGCCTGACTTTCCAGACTTTTCAAGACCAACACATAAATCAGCCAAATCATTAGCCCCCACCGCGCGAGCCGCAGACTTCAATTTATGAGCCCCAGCCGAAATTCCGTGCATATTTTCATCGGCGAACGAGCCTTTAATTTCGCTTATAATGCCCAGCGAAGAATCTTTGAATTCCAAAAGGATTTCCTTATAAGTATCATCGTCGTCCCCAAACATATCTTTTAAGGTTCTGGGGTTAATCGGGCCTTCGGCGGGCGGTTCAGTTTCACGTTCAGGTCCTAATCTTGGCACATTAATCTCAATCTGTCCGCCCGCATAAGACGGCATCCACTTGGATAATGTTTTTTCAAGGGTTAAAAGCACCAATGGCTTGCTCAAATAATCATCCATGCCGGTTGCCAAACAATAATCGCTTTCCCCATCAAGGGCATTTGCCGTGATCGCAATAATAGGAAAACGAACATCGGATTCTTTTTCTTCTGCCCGAATGGCTTTGGTCAGGGCATAGCCATCCATGTGTGGCATGTGGCAATCGGTTAACAACAAGGCGTATTTTTTGCTTTTCCACATCTCGAAAGCTTGTTGCCCATCAGCCGCTATTTCACAGGCGAAACCCAACAGTTTCAGTTGGCGCATAATGATGTCTTGGTTGGTGGAATTGTCTTCGGCAACCAAAATTAATTGCCCCCTTTGTAACGCTTCCTCAAGGCTTGGAACGGTTCGAATGCCCTTTATGATATCAAAGGCTTGATCCGTAACTTGCGGACTGGCCCGGCCCATGATCATGGCCACACAGTGCAAAAAATGGGACCGCTTTAAGGGGGAATTTGCCACCACCACCGTGTCGGCACCCACCAAGCCTTTTGTCGCCCCAGCATCTTCGGTCAACAAAATAAACTTTAAATCTTCAAGCTCAACATGAGCCCGCATTTTATCGACCACCAGGTCACGTTGACCCGCGTCCCATGACGAACAAAATATAGCAATATCAAAGGGTTTTCCTGATTCTTTTTCTTTTTGTGCCATATCAAATAAAGACGTAAAATCACGGGCCGGGACCACGTCACAGCCCTTGTTTTTCAAATAACGGGTAATGATATTTTGTTCTACATCGTCAAAAACCGCCGATAAAACACGAACACCGCTGAGGTCGACTTCTCCTAAGGAGGCCGATTTTAGTTCAATGACATCAAATGGTATGTGCACGCGAAAGGACGAACCAACGCCTAATTTACTGCTTATATCGATGGTGCCCTTCATAAGGTCGGTCAGGCTTTTGGATATGGAAAGCCCAAGTCCTGTCCCCCCAAAGCGACGCGTGGTTGAACTTTCGGCTTGGGAAAAGGGTCGAAACAATTCGGTCATGGCCTCACCGGAAATACCGATGCCGTTACCTTCGACCGAAAAAAGCACACAAACGTCCTTAGCAGACATCATTTTTTCTAATTCAGCCCGGACCATCACACGCCCCGACGCATCATTGGTCTGATCCGTAAACTTGATCGCATTGCCGCAAAGATTAAACAAAACCTGACGAATACGCCCCGGATCACCTGTGACCAGATCGGGAATATCTGGATCAATAAAAATATTGAACTTAATTTTTTTAGCCGCAGCATTCGGCTGTAATGTTTCGGCAACACTTTCTACCGCGTCTCGAATGGACACCGGGATTGATTCCAGTTCCATTTGGCCCGCTTCAATTTTTGAAACGTCCAAAATATCATTGATAATGCACAACAATGAAAAAGCTGAATCCCGTACCGTACGTGTCATCCGAGATTGTTCAGCATCCATTTTGGTTTGGCGCAACAAATCAATCATGCCAATAACGCCATTCATTGGCGTCCGAATTTCATGGCTCATGGCCGCCAAAAATGACGATTTGGCATCGCTGGCCGATTCTGCGGATTCCTTGGCGATGACAAGTTCAGATGTTCTTTCTTCAACACGTTTTTCCAGATCTTGATTGATCCTTTGCAAGGCATGTTGAGCTTCTTTTCGTTCAATCGCATGCATTTTAAAAACCCCGATCGATTTGGCCATGTCACCAATTTCATCGGTTCTGTCATTGCCGGGGATTTGCACCAAATTATTACCATCAGCCAAGTCATGCATAACTTCGGTGATGGCTTTCAAGGAATTGATGATGGATCGAGACAACGCAATAACGGACAAAAGCACCGTCAGAATAAAAATGCCCACAATAAGATTGGTTTTTTGCGTCGCATTCGCAGAACTTTTAGCGATGGCTTGCTTGATTTCTTTTTCCAAGGCCGCCGCTATTCCTTGGGCTTTGGCAAGCTCATTCCCCATACGGCCTTGCAGGCCTTCTTCTGAGGTTAAACCAATGGCCAAGGCCTCTTTTTGCAAGTTGTCAAAGGCTTCTATATAGAGCTCAAGTTCCGTTTGGATGTTCAATCGGATCTTGGGCTCTTTCACCAACAGCTGAATATCATCCATCATAAGTTTGGAATAATTTTCAAACTTTTTCACGTACTTGTCCTCATGGCGTAACATGAGATCTTTTTCCGGGCGTTGGGTCATCAACATCCTGCGATGCAACGCATACCGAACACCCTTGTCTTCAAGGTGTTTCAAGTATTTTTCCATGCCATGGATATGATTGCGCAAACTTCCGCGTATGCCTTCACGCTGATTGCGACCAATTTTTTTAATGATCGAAACCAGTTCGTCAAAGGATCGCTTATAAGCGCCAATAATTAACATGAAATCTTTGATATTTTTTGTGCTAACATTGTGTTCGCGAAGATATTGACCAATTTCTTGAGTGCTGTTGAGCAAATCATCATATCGGCTGTTAAATTGCTCTGCATACAAGAAATCATGGGTGCCAATAAATGACTTTTCTTGTTGCTGAAGCTCGATAAGGCGGGTCTGAAATTCAATAACGTCAACGCGACGTTCATTCATTTTTTCAAGCAGGCCGGTATGTTGAGAATCGAAAAAGACCAAGGCGGAAACACCGACCAAAACGATCAGTGACACGACGTGAAGTTTAGCATTAATCGATATAGACACCGTTTAACAGCTCCCCCAAGTGTTAAGCTCTCCCCCGATCGCAATTCTAATACTAACGTGGTCTTCGCAACCTGCAACAAAATTAAACCAAATGTTATATTTATGAATGGCTTAAAATGTCTAATATAAAGGGCAACATTCAGGGCCAGTTCAGATTAACAGACGTAATATTTGGCATCAAAAAAAATATTGTTTATTAAACAAAGGATTCGATCATCATGACCAAGCTTTCCCGTTCCGTTGTAATATTTGGCGCAATCTTTGGTGCTCTTTTGCTCTCTATCATGAGCTTTGATGCTTTGGCCGCCACCAAAAACCTTGAATATACTGTTCTGCGTGATGGAAACGAAATTGGAACACACGCTTTTGTCATCGAAACCAAGGGTGCAGACACGAATGTAACGGTCACCACCAATATCCAGATCAAGAAGCTCTTCATTACGTTTTACAAATTCACCCATGAATCCAGAGAAACCTGGAAAAATGGACAACTGATTGCTTTGTCTTCCACCACCGACGACGATGGCATAGCAAAGGCTGTTTCCGTGAAAGCCGAAAATGGGAAAATAACCATTAATGCCCAAGTCCAAGGACATGATCGTCGCCAATATGCCCCCGCAAACGCAATCCCTGCGAGCCTTTGGAATGCTGAGACTGTCAAACAAAGCATGATCGTCAACACCCTTGACGGTCAAATGATGAAAGTTAAAATTGAACGCGTGGGCACAGAAGACGTTACCGCCAGCGGCACCACGGTTGTGGCAAACCACTACAAACTCACCGGCGAATTAACCCGTGATTTGTGGTACAATTCTGCGGGGGATTTGGTCCGCATGAGTTTTCCGGACAAAACGGATACAAAAATCGTTTACAGCTTGAATTAAAAGTTACGTGCCAAACGTTATCTATACATCACGTCTGTTTTTGAAGGTACTCCGATACAATGTCCAAGGCTTTTACAATGTCCAAGGCTTTATCGCCCATTCTAATTGACCGCAATCACCCGTCGCGGGCCGAGGCAGAATCCTTGATTTCCGGGGTTTACGAGCGTGAGTACGGCGCTAAGATTGTTGCGTTTTCCGATCTGTTAATTGCCCTTCCAGGTGATGATGGTGTGTTAAAGGCGGCGGCAGGATTGCGGATTGGCGGCAACTTCTTTTCCGAAATTTACCTTGATCGTCCCATCGAACGCGTTCTTTCCGATCACTGGCTTCCCCCCGCAACCAGAGCTGAGATTGCCGAAGTCACGACTTTGGCGGCGTTGCACCCCAACGCTTCTCACGCCTTGTTTTCCGGCATCATTGGTTATTTAAATGCCTTGAATGTTCGCTTTGCTTTTTTCACGGTGACCGAACGTCTGCACCGGATGCTCATTCGCGCCGGCATTCCCGCCGAGGAACTGGCCACGGCAAAAGCTGAACATGTTCACAATGCTGAAGAATGGGGACGTTATTACGCCACCAATCCCAAAGTTGTTGCCATTCACGATGCGTTTGTTTCCATGCCCGCAACGCACGTTGACACTTGCGTTGCCCCTCTCATTCGCGTCAAGAGCTCTCGCCTTGCGTGAGATTGTCACAGCACTTGCCGATCATGCGAAAACCATGCCCGAAGCACTTGCCGTTGTCGATGTGTCTGTCGCTGGTTCTGTCAATGGATTGGGGGGTTCTGTCAATGGATTGGGGCGCTTAAGCTTTAAAGAATTGGCCGGGCGCGTTGCCTACCTTGCAAAAAGCCTTCAAAAAAGTCCCGAAACCATTGCCATTTTCGCACCCAATTGCGCCCTGTGGGTGATTGCCGATTTGGCCTTGGCGGTAGCCGGCAAAACCATGGTGCCGCTGCCCACTTTTTTTTCGCCAGAACAACTGTCTCATATCCTTCAAGATTCCAAAGTTGACCTCATTTTAACCGTTGCAAGCCTAGAAGACCAAGCCAAGGCCCTTGGTCGACCCTGTAGGGTGTTAAGTGAAACCGATGACACCCGCCTGCCCTTGCCAGACGATTTAAGCGCTGCGGACAAATCTGGGCGCATCATTTACACATCTGGCACAACAGGAACCCCCAAAGGGGTGCGCATAGGCTCACGTCAAATTTCAGCCAGTGCCCAAGGCCTGGTCGCCGCCAGTGGCGCCACCAAAGAAGACCGTTACTTGTCGGTCTTGCCTTTTTCATTGTTGCTGGAACAAATCGCGGCGATTTGTGTGCCGCTGATCGCCGGTGCCCCCCTTTATATTGAGGCCAGCGCTGCGGCGGCCGCGACCCAGGGCGATATTAAACCCCTTGTCCAAGCCTATCAAACCCATCAACCCACGGCCTCCGTCTTGGTTCCCAGCCTGTTAAGTGCCTGGGTTCAAGGTTTGTTGGCGATGAGATTAGAAGCCCCCGAAAGCTTGCGATTTGTCGCCGTTGGCGGGGCTCCGGTGTCCCCGGCTCTTGCGGATACGGCATGGGCTTTGGGCATTCCCGTCCACGAAGGTTATGGTTTGTCGGAATGTTGTTCCGTGGTCAGCGTCAATCGCCCCGGCGCCCGCAAACCCGGCACCGTGGGCCTCCCCCTTGATGGAACACACATCAGCATTGTCGATGGGGAAATCGTCATCAAAGGCCCCACGGTTATGGATGGGTATTTAGGCCGCGAGAATTTAGACGGGCAAGTTTGGCATACGGGCGATTTGGGTGAAATAACCGAACACGGTGAAGTGCGCATTTTCGGGCGCAAAGACAAATTGATCGTCACCCAAAATGGCCGCAACATCAATCCCGAATGGATTGAAACCCTGGCCCAAGATGCACCCGGCGTGGTTATGGCCAAGCTAACCCTGACACCTGAACAAGACTTGGTGTTAAATGTAACGCATGTGCCAGGCATTGAAATTGAAGACTTGCCAAACACCGTTCGTGCAGCCCTAAGCGGTGCGCCAGATTATGCCCAACCGACACAAATTACGTTGACGAATATGACAAGTTTAAGGACCGCACCATGACATTTTTTAAAAAATTAATGGATGAAACAGCTTCCCAACGCGAAGAATTCCAATCCATTGCTTTGATCCAACACACCGTTCAACATGGCGTCACGCCAGAACTCTATGCGTCATATCTTGAACAAGCTTATCGCCATGTACGTTATACGGTGCCCTTGTTGGAACAAGCCCGCGACACCTGTCTTGCCCAAGGGGATGAAAGCTACATTGAAGCGCTTAACGAATACATCGAAGAAGAAACAGGGCACGACGAATGGATTTTAGAAGACATTTCAGCCTTGGGATTCGATTCAGAATCGGTCCGCAACGGACAAGGCGGTTTTGCGTGTCGCATCATGATTGGCTATGCCTATTACGCGATTGAACGCATTAGCCCCTATGCTTTGTTGGGCATGGTCCATGTTTTAGAAGGCATGTCTGTCGTCTTGGCGGACAAAGCTGCGGGTTCAATTGCCAAAAGTTTTGGCGACACCCCTCCCGATGCGTTTTCCTATCTCACCAGCCACGGCGCGTTAGATATAGAACACGTCCAGTTTTTTGAAGATTTGGTCAATGGCATCAAAACCCCGGAAATTGAACGTATTATCATCTCTGCTGCCAAGGACTTTTACACCCTGTTTGGAAATATTTTTCGCGAACTTGGCACAAATCGCCTTAGCCCAACAACACCTTAAACCTTAGATGAATAGGATTTTCCATGAACATTAACGGTAAAATAATTGTTGTCACTGGCGCTGATCTGGCATTGGATTTTACTGATGCCGGTTATGCAACTTCAGTCGGGCTTTCTCTCAATGAACTGCTCGATGTGGCTAGAAAGCTGTATGGGGCCGCCGGGAATAAATGTGACATAGTGATCGCAGAGCTTGCCGATGGCCTTTACCAAAGCGAA
>JAESSV010000241.1 GCA_016763895.1 Magnetovibrio sp.
CAGGCCAAATAATTAAAGATGATGACGACTTATTAGATATGCTCAGACGTTTAGAGTCTTCAAAATCAAAGGATGATCTTGAAGAATCAAAGGAAACGGAAGTCGTTGAATTAGAGGATAAGCGAAAACTTGGAATTTCCACACTTGGTTCGTTGAAACAACACCCAAGAATTTCCGCTTTTCGTAACTTTATTGAAGGCTGGTATCTGAGCTATTTTACTCCTGATGCAGCAAGAAGTTTGCCTCTTTCTGGTCCACAGAAGCATCTTAACGTACATGGTGATAATCTTGGTAATGTTGTTCAATTCATGGAACGGGAACATCCAAGACGATTTAAGGAAATTTTGAAACGAATTTCTGAAAAAATTCCCGGATTAAGTAGCATTGATACTGAAAAAACAAATGATGGCAGATTGCTCCTCCGGTTTAACGATAAAGGATTTGTGGACCCGTTTTATGCCCAGCAGATGTCAGATGGAACGCTAAAGGTATTTGCTTATTTGTTATTGCTTGAGGACCCCACTCCACCACCGTTTCTATGTATAGAAGAACCAGAAAATGGACTGTATCATAAACTTTTAGAAACCTTGGCTAGTGAGTTTCGAGAACATGCGACTGGTCGTAAAGGAGGGTCACAAGTTTTTATTACGACACACCAACCCTATTTATTAGATTCTCTTGAACCCGAGGAAGTTTGGATTCTAGACAAAAATGATGATGGTTTTTCAGTTATACGACGAGCGAGCAATGATTCAATTGTGAAAAATTTGGTTGCGGAAGGCTTACCATTAGGTAGCCTTTGGTATAGCGATTATCTGGACCAAAGGTGAATTTATGCATTTTGAGATACTCGTTGAAGACCTGTCTGGTGAAAGATCACTTGAAATTCTAATTCCTGAAATAATCGGCGCAGAAAATACATTCAAAATTCACTCGTATAGAGGGATTGGTCGAATTCCTAGAAATATGAAAGATAACCAAAATGCTAAAAAACGCATATTACTCACCCAACTTCCTAAGTTATTGAAGGGTTATGGAAAAGCTTTTGCTGATTATCCAACGGAATACCCCGCTGCTGTAGTTTTGGTTTGCGACTTAGATAACAAATGCCTAAAGACATTTAAGGCCGAATTGGTTCAAATATTAAATAATTGTCATCCACAGCCTACAACCAGGTTTTGTATAGCAATAGAAGAAGGCGAGGCTTGGTTTCTTGGTGATATTCCTGCAATCAAAGCAAGTTATCCAAACGCTAAGGATGCTGTACTCAATAATTACGTTAATGACTCAATTTGTGGCACGTGGGAATGTCTTGCGGATGCAATTTTCCCCGGAGGCGCGCAGTCGTTATTGAAGAAAGGCGGGCAAGCCACCGGAACAGAGAAATCCGAATGGTCTAAAAGAATTTCACCTCATATGGATGTGGAAAACAATGCATCTCCAAGCTTCCGTTATTTTAAGGAAAAGTTGATTGAGCTTTCAGGGTGATTCATGACTTGCTTGAATGCTCCGCATATCTGTTTGATGAAAGCCAAGAGGTTGCTCGGGATTTTGGGGCGGTCTGTACTCCGGATTTTTTTGGTTTTAACACGAATTTAGAGCTGCAATACCGGGGTCGTTTGGATGCTTCGAAAAAGGAAACGGGGCCAAAGGATGCCGACTGAGAACTGTTCAAAGCCATGAGCCAAGTGGCCAAATGTGGGCATGGACCAAAGGCTCAAACCGCGTCTATGGGGTGCTCAATTAAGTGGAAACTGGAAAATTAAAGACGCCATTCCGCTAACCAGCTGATATTTATATATTTTGAGCGTTTGCCAAGCCGCGCGCGCTTGGTTATCTTGTGCGGTACATACGGGCCTCAATGGCTTGGGAAAATTTAAACGATAAAACTTGGAGACATCCGTGGCCGATCAAATCGAAGACTCTCTGATCCGCGAAGTAAATGACGACCTGCGCGACGAGCAAATGGCAATGTTTTGGAAACGATACGGCAGTTACATCATTGGTGTCGCTGTTCTCATCGTGATCATCGTTGCGGGCTATCAGGGTTGGAAAAAATACGACCTGAACACGCGCACCGTCGAAGGCGATAGCTTTTATACAGCAACGTTGCTGGCGAAATCGGGCAACATGGATGACGCAATCTTGGCCTATGCCCAATTGTCCAAGGATTCTTCAAGCGGTTACAGCACCTTGGCAAGTTTCCAACAGGCCGCATTGATGGCCGCCAATGGCGACACAAAAGGCGCAGCAGCCTTGTACACGACCCTCGCCAAAAGCAATGCCGGCGACGTCGCCATGGGGGGCTTGGCCAACATCTTGGGCGCCATGCTGGAAATCAACACAGGCGGATACGATGTGGCGGGCATGACTTTGCGTCTTGAAGCCATTTCAAGCGACGCTTACCCCTATCGTTACAGCGCCCGTGAACTTTTGGCCCTTGTGTCATTAAAGTCCGGGGACAAGGCCAAGGCCTTGGAACGTTTCAAATCGTTGGCTTTGGATTCCAAAACGCCGGGCGGCATTCGGGCTCGGGCAAAGAAGCTTGTCCAATACTTAGGTGGATAATTCGGCTCACAAAGGATTTTTTTCGGTGTTCGTAAAACAAACTTTAATTCGCATCATTGCCCTTTCAACCGTTCTTGTGGGCACCAGCGCCTGTGGATCTTGGTGGGGCGATAACATAGCGCCTCCCCTGCCCGGAGAACGCATTTCGGTGCTGCGCCACGAAACGGCCTTGCAACCCGATGCGCAAACGGACACATCTGAAATTCGACTCCCGGCCCCGTCTCCGACTCCGGATTGGCCGCAAAGTGGTGGATATGCCAACCATGCCATGTACCATGTTGCGGCGGCCCCTCATTTGTCCGAAGCCTGGACCCGAGAAATTGGCTCTGGAACGTCCGCCGGACAACGCTTTACCTCTGGCCCAATTGTCGCGGATGGTCTTATTTATGCCATTGATGTGTACAGCAAAGTAACGGCCTTTAATGCCCAAACCGGACGGCGCATATGGTCGATTAATCTCACCCCTGACAAAGAAGATGACGGCCATATTCCCGGCGGACTCGCTTATGAAAACGGTCGTGTTTTTGTCGGAACGGGCTTTGCTCAAGTGATCGCTTTGGATGCGAAAACGGGTCAGGTCATTTGGCGCAAAGGAGTTGGGGCTCCGGTGCACTCGGCTCCTACCGTTCGCGGGGGTCGTGTGTTTGTGGTGTCTTTGGACAACACCTTGCACGCCCTTTCCGCCGAGGATGGAAGCCAATTGTGGCTACACAACGGGTCTCCTGAAACCGCCATGTTGTTGGGTGGCGCAAGCCCCGCCGTCGACAACGGCATCGTTGTCGTGCCCTATTCTTCGGGTGAATTGGCGGCCTTGAAGGTCGAAAACGGTCGGGAATTGTGGATGGAATCCTTGTCTTCACGCCGCCGCACCGATTCCACCGCATCCATGGCCCATATCCGTGCCAACCCGGTCATTGACCGGGGGCGCGTCTTTGCCATCAGCCACAGCGGCCTCATGGTTTCGATTGATCTAAATTCCGGCCGGCGCGTTTGGGAAAAAGACATCGGCGGACAACAGTCTGTTTGGGTCGCCGGGGACTATATTTTCACCCTGACGGGAAATGAAGAACTTGCGGCCATCGAACGAGATACGGGCCGCGTGTTGTGGGTTAAATCTCTGCCCCGTTGGATCGACCCCGAAATTTTTGAAGGCCCCATTGTCTGGACCGGCCCGTTGTTGGTCAGTGATCGCCTTATTGTTGCCAATTCACAAGGCCTTGCGGTCGCAATATCACCGTATACCGGAAAAATCCTAGGCTCTGAAAACATGCCTGACGGGGTTTCTGTTGCCCCGATTGTTGCCGGAAATATGGTTTATTTTTTGGCCGACGATGCCACCCTGGCCGCCTATCAGTAATATTTAGTGCTTTTAGAGGCACCTTGAAAGAAACGTCATGAGTTATACCGTAGCCATCATTGGCCGCCCCAATGTGGGAAAATCTACCTTGTTCAACCGTTTGGTGGGCAAGCGCGTCGCCATTGTCGACGACCAGCCCGGCGTCACCCGGGATCGCCGCGAAGGCAAAGCCACCCTGAGCGATTTAAAGTTCACGGTGATTGATACCGCTGGCCTTGAAAATGTCCACGACGACAGCCTCGAAGCCCGCATGCGGCAACAAACCGAAGCGGCTTTTTTAGAAGCCGACATCGCCTTGTTGTTGATCGATGCCCGCACCGGCGTGACGCCCATTGACGAACACTTTGTCCAATGGCTGCGCCGCCACGAAACGCCGGTGATTATCGTGGCCAATAAATGTGAAGGGGCTCAAGGCCAAAGCGGGCTTTTGGGATGTTATGCCTTGGGCCTTGGCGAACCCGTACCCTTGTCCGCCGAACACGGCGAAGGCATGGTTGACTTGTACAACGCCCTGCAACCCCATGTGGACGCCGCCAAAGCCAACGCGGCTTACACGTTATCAAAACTAACCGACAGCGGTAAAGAATCCGATGATGAAATCATCAACGCACATCCGTTGCAAATGGCCATCGTCGGTCGTCCAAACGTTGGTAAATCCACCATGGTCAACACCTTGTTGGGCGAAGACCGCATGTTAACCGGCCCCGAAGCCGGCATCACGCGGGATTCCATATCTATTCCTTGGACCCACGGCGGGCGCGAATTTAACCTGATCGACACTGCGGGTTTACGCCGCCGCGCCCGTGTGAATGAAAAGGTCGAGGCTCTTTCGGGGGCCGAAACCCGTCGGGCCATAGACTATGCCCAAGTCGTTGTGTTGGTTTTGGATGCCAACGACATGTTGGAAAAACAAGACCTGACCATCGCCCGCAACATCATCGAAGAAGGCCGGGCGTTGATCCTTGCGGTCAACAAATGGGACACCATCAAAGATCGCGGCGCGGCGCTGGACAAGCTTCACGATCGTTTGCAAACGTCTCTGCCCCAGGTTCGCGGCATCCCCGTTGTGACCGTGTCCGGGCAAACCGGGCGCGGCCTTGATAAAATGCTGGATGCTGTGTTGGATGTTTACGAAGTGTGGAACCGCCGCGTGCCCACCGCCAAGCTTAACCGTTGGCTCGAAGAAATCCTAGAACACCACCAACCGCCTTTGATTTCAGGACGGCGCAGCAAGGTCCGCTATATCACCCAACCCAAAACCCGTCCCCCGACGTTTGCCTTGTTTGTAAGCCATGAAAAAGGTCTGCCGGAATCTTATATTCGCTACATGGCCAATGCCTTGCGCGAAGACTTCGACCTGTGGGGCGTTCCGTTACGGCTCATCGTGCGCAAGGGAACCAATCCGTTTGCCCCAAAATAGCGGCTAGCGATTAATCGTTGTCAAAGCTGACCACGGCGGAATCACCATCTTGGGTGACGGAATAACCATCTTCAGATTTAAGATCGCTGGCATTCGTGTCTGGTGTGCCTTCCGTGTGTTCCGGGCCTTCACCCAAGGTCATGGCGGCCGTATCATCAATGGTGTCGTCCACGGTTAAGTCTTCGGCGCTGAATTCCGGGCCGTCAAAGCTCAGTTCGTCCTTTGCGCTTAAATCCATAATAACGTCATCATCGCCTTCTTTCCCCTCTGGCCCCTCTGGCACATCGTTACCAATGGGGCCAATGAGGCCAATGGGGCCCGAAAGGTCATCGGCGCCAGTGTCCACAGGACCATCGGTATCTTCTGCGGTGTGCTGAGATCCGAAATCAATTTCGATGGAACTTTCCGTCGTCGACATTTCTCCCGTGGCCGCTTCCACGGATGTGGCCTGGATCGTCAAGGAAAAGTCTTCTTGAGCAAAGCCTTTGGGCAAGGTCATGATAATGCTGTCTAAGTCTTGCAGATTTGACCCCGCCAACAGCCAAGACCCATCTTCGCCGGGAAGCCCCAAAGACAACGATGCTCCGTGGGGAACGCCTGATATTTCGACGCTCAAGGATTCTGACCCGTCCACATCCACAAGAGCCGCATCCACATTCAAAGCCACATCCCGGGGGTCTTGAAGACTGGGAAAACCTTCGTCTTCAGCGGCATCCTCGTTTTGATGAGCATCTTGCTGAGCGCCGGGCTGATCATCTGTGGTGTCATTGCCTGTTTCATCTGTGGTTTCATCTGTGGTTTCATCTGTGGTGTCATTGGTGGAGAAGTCATCGTCCGTACCCTCAGCTTCTGGCACAGAAGACACTTCGACAACCACGTCCGATACGACAAGCAAGGGCTGATCCACAACGGGAGCAATGGTGGCATCAAAGCTCTGGCTGGCCGTTCCCCCATCCGTTGACGTTGCCGTTACGTTCAAACGTATTGATCCGCTGTAATGATCCGGCGGCGTTAGAACCAATTGGCTGAGTTGATCGGGCGGCACATTCCAGCTGCCATCCGCATTTTCAACACCCGC
>JAESSV010000242.1 GCA_016763895.1 Magnetovibrio sp.
ATTTTCGAAGAAATGTTTGGCGGCGGTGGCGGTTCCCCCGGTGGTCATGAACACCAAGGCCGAGGTTCGGATCTGCGCTTTAATATGGACGTCACGTTGGAAGAAGCCTTCCACGGAAGATCCACAGAAATTCGCGTGCCAACGTCGGTCAGCTGTGAAGAATGTCATGGTAGCGGCGCCAAAAAAGGCACGAAACCCGTGGGTTGTGCGACGTGCAGCGGCATCGGTCGGGTGCGATCACAACAAGGATTTTTCACCGTTGAACGGACGTGCCCGTCTTGCCAAGGCCAAGGCAGCGTGATCAAAGATCCGTGTCGGAAATGTTCCGGCACCGGGCGCATGCAAAAAGAAAAAACCCTCAGCGTAAACATTCCCGCCGGTGTTGAAACCGGAACCCGCATTCGCTTGTCGGGCGAAGGTGAAGCCGGGCTTAGGGGGGCTCCGGGTGGCGATCTGTATATTTTCTTGAACGTCACCAGCCATAAAATCTTCCAACGCGAAGGCGCCAACATTCATGTGCGTGTCCCGGTCCCCATGACCACCGCGATTTTGGGCGGCTCGGTCGAAGTGCCCACGGTTGATGGCAATCGTGCGCGCATTAACATCCCCGCCGGCACCCAATCGGGCCAACAATTCCGTCTGCGCGCCAAAGGTATGAGCATGTTGCGGACCACGTCACGGGGGGACATGTTTGTCGAGCTCAGCGTGGAAACGCCCGTGAACCTGACCCAAAAACAAAAAGACATTTTGCATGAATTTAGGGAACTTGGCAGTGATGAAAACACCCATAGCCCCGAATCCGGCGGGTTCTTTTCCAAAGTCAAAGATTTGTGGTCAGACTTGAAAGATTAAATATTTTACGCGCATAAGGTTTAGCTGTTAAAATCCCATTACGTGTGTTAGGTTCGATAACACGCGTAATAATTAAGGGGATTTTGATGAAAATTGATATGCATTATTATGGCACCTACGCCTTGGCTCGGGCGGCAGGGCTGACCATCGAGGCTGCTGAAACCATCGCCTATTCATCTGAATTTGTTGATGAATCTTCAAGTGGTGATCATGATGTCATCAAGGATGGTGCTCATATCGTTAGCGAAACGACAGCCCATCATAGTTCTCAGGCGGTCTTTAATTTCTTTAAGCAAAAGCTTGACCACACCAATGAAGAACAGCGAAGAATTTGGGTCCCCTTTCATTTTTTACCGGCGGGTCAAGGTGACAGCTTTACGGAAAAATTGATTTGTCAGCCCAACAGCGCGATCGCGCAAAAAATGTTTTCCAGCCATTTGACGAAGGCCAAAGAAGATTACGCCCTTGAATTAATTGGAATAGCCGCTCACGTTTTTGCGGATACATTTGCCCATTATGATTTCAGTGGTGTGAGTTCACGGTGGAATGAGATTGATGGAGAGAGCTTTAATCTTTATGGATCAGATGATCCCATTCAAGAAGAAACGAAAAGCAAAGTTTTTGGAAAATTCCTTAAAATAAAAAACATCCGCGCTGGAATTAATGAGTTAGCAGAAGATTCCGTCGGGGCATTAGGCCATGCGGGGGCTTTCAATTACCCAGACATTCCTTACTTACATTGGAGCTGTAGGCGTGAACGTGACGACAAGGTTCTAGACCATAATAATCCACAGACATTTTTACAGGCCTGCCGTGAACTCCATGGTCGATTTTTGTCTTTCGCGGCGAGCTGCTCAGAAGATTACCGTGACCTGACAACGCGGCGTAACTTTGATGATATTGAAGCAAAAATAGAGGAAATTTTAAGCTTTAAAGCCGACACCAAGGGCCGTTCTGACCGTTGGAAACAAGCGGTCAAAGACGATGAATTATTTGTCGGGACCGAACCAACGATCAAGGCCTTTGATCCCCTAGATTGGGTCGACCAGCTGAAAGATTTGTTGGCCTTGGACACGAGCGAAACCGTACCCCAAAGCAACGTTTACCGGTTTTATCAAGCGGCCCGTCAACACCGCACCTTGGTCCTGAGAGATTTATTGCCAGCCCAATCCATTGTTGTCATTTAAAGACCCAACCTTTAACAGCCGTGCATGCTGAGTATGGTATTTATGAGCCGTTAATGTTAATCATCATGTAGAATGTCGATTATCGTTAAAACGGATTAAATACCATGAAAATTGGAGTTGTAGGTGCTGCTGGACGCATGGGACGTATGTTGCTGGCGGCTGTTGATGCAGCAGACGGGGTAGAAATCGCGGGCGGCGTCGAAGCCTCGGGCCACCCGGATCTGGGTAAAGATTTAGGTGAACTGGCCGAGCTGGGCACGATGGGCATCGCTTTGACATCCGATGCCGGTGCTATGTTTGAGGACGTAGACGCGGTGATCGATTTTACGGTGCCGGTTGTGACCGAAGCCAATGCCAAATTGGCGGCCAACAGTGGCACCGTATTGGTGATTGGCACCACGGGCATGACCGAAGATCAGCAACATAATGTGGATCAAGCCGCGTCTCGTACGGCTATTGTTCAGGCCGCAAATTATTCCGTGGGCGTGAATATGTTGTTGGGACTGGTTGAACAGGCCGCCCGGATTTTGCCCGAAATATACGACATTGAAATCTTGGATATGCACCATCACCACAAAATTGATGCCCCCTCGGGCACGGCATTGGCGTTGGGTCATGCGGCGGCAAAAGGCCGTAATGTAAACTTAGAGGACGTCGCCGACAAAGTCCGCGATGGCATCATTGGTCCCCGAAAACAAGGCGATATTGGTTTTGCCACATTGCGGGGTGGCGATGTCGCTGGCGAACACACCGTCATGTACGCCGGGCCGGGCGAACGCATTGAAATTACCCATAAAGCATCGTCGCGCGAAGTCTTTGCCATTGGCGCTGTGCGCGCGGCCCTTTGGGCAACCGGGCAAAAGCCGGGTCTTTATTCCATGAAAGACGTTTTGGGTCTTTGACCGATTTTAAAGAAGTTTGCGTGTGGGTGGGTGTTGGTTATCGGAAAAATTGTCGCGAAATGTACGCAGAGCCGTGCTGAGCTTCGCGGCCGTGAAATTTTTGTCATTGGGGGTCAAGAAAGATCCAATTTCGACACCTTCGCCGTGGCTGCGAATTTCCAAAACCTTGTCACAATGCACGCGCGCCCAATAGGCCGGTAATGTTATGTGCTGTTCGACGCCCATTTCTTTGTGGGTAATGGTGACATCGCGGGGGGTAATGCGGACCGTTTCCAAAATTTCTATTTTGCGTAAAAACATGTTTAGCATGGCGGCGATGACCACAAATTCGGCGCCAAAAAAACCAACCACGGGCCATCCCCCTATATAAGCGATAAAGGCTCCGGCACAAAACCAGATTATGCCCAAGATTGCCGCCAAACCATAGGCCACGCGGGGGTCAGCACTTCGCCTTGGGCGCAAGGTTAAAATGAAAGCTTGCATGCCTCTTTCGTCTTGTTCTGTGATATCAATCGTGCGCATAACTTAACAATGGTTATAACAATTCTAAATTACCAATAAATTTTAATAAAAGCGTGTTTTGAAATGAAAAAAAGTGATGTTGCGTTATTTTTCTCGCGTCTTCGGGATGTAAACCCCGAACCCAAGTCTGAATTGGTGTGGACCAATGCTTATACCTTGGTGGTGGCTGTGGCTTTATCGGCCCAGGCTACGGATGTGGGCGTCAACAAAGCCACAAAGGGATTGTTTGCGGTGGCGGACAGCCCGCAGAAAATGATCGATTTGGGGATCGAGAACCTCAGGGCGCACATCAAGACCATCGGGCTATACAACACCAAGGCCAAAAACGTTATGGCCATGAGCCATTTGTTGATGGATGAATTTGGCGGCGAGGTGCCCAAGGATCGTGCAAGCCTTGAACGTTTGCCGGGGGTTGGACGCAAAACGGCCAACGTTGTGCTGAATGTATGTTGGGGGGAACCCACCATGGCGGTGGATACGCATATCTTTAGGGTTTCAAATCGCACCGGTTTGGCCCCGGGAAAAACACCTTTGGCGGTCGAGAAGAAATTGCTGAAAGCCGTTCCGTCTGAATTTATGGTGTATGCCCATCATTGGCTGATTTTACACGGGCGGTACGTGTGCAAGGCCCGAAAGCCTGATTGTGCGGCGTGTAAGGTCGCCGATTTGTGCAATTTTAAAGATAAGACAGTATAATATAGAATTAAAAATAAATTCTTAACTTAATATGTGGCCAGGCATACGTTGCGATCCATATTGTCGCCGGATCTGTTTCGGGCATCAAAATGCAAAACCGAAAGCTCTGCTTCGTGGCTTGATTTCGTATATAAAAACAAGCTCAAAATACACTTCTTATTTTTATACATCCAGATATGGGCATCAAGTTCGGCGCGTTCAAAACTTGGTGTGCCCAAATTGGCACGCACCCAATCCGAATTTTTGCCCAGCACATCCCGCACCTTAAGCTTTGGTTTTATGGGCGAAATACGGGCTAAGACTGATTTAACGGTTGAGAAAACCGTGACCTTAGGTGGGACCTTAGGCGGGACCTTTATGGTGTTGGGTTGCTGTGTCGCACAGGCCCCAAGGGCAAGCGTGGCGAGAACGATGAAGGCCTTTTGCATGATTTATTTATCCGGTCCCGACAAAGAGATGACATCATCTTCCCCATCAAGGGTCCCATTATTAGCGTCTTTTTTGGGGCTTGAATTAAGGTCATCCCCATGTGTCTTTTTAGAATTTGCGTGAACGGTAGCTTTTCCAGCGATCCCATCCTTTTTTCGCCATGTCTCAAACATATGCACCATAGTTGCCGTCGCGATCACCGGAGCAATTAAATTCAAAAGCGGAACCGTTAACATGAAAGCAAAGCCGATGCCGGCCAAGAAAAGCGGTGTTTTCCACCGGGCGTGCATGGCCCTTGCGTCCTCAGAGGTTAGCCGTCTGTGGGCAACAAGTTCAAAATATTCACGGCTCAACAGGTAACCATTTAAGCATAAATAAATAATCGGAATTAAAGGCCAAAGAGGAGGCACAACAAAAAGAGGCAATATCAGAAGGTTATAGCCTATCGTTGTGCCCAGAAACTTTATAGCAGGCATCAAACTTTGATTAAACTTTTGACTTTGTGCGATTTCATGGTCTGGGTAGTGGCGCGCCTCAACGGCTTTCACGACATGTTCCAAAAGCAACGACCCCACCGCTGTGACGACCGCCGGGAACAAAAACCACGTTAAAGCCATAACACCAAACTGGGCGATGGTATCAAAAACGAATTCCAGCCAGCCAATGGCGACAAAAGCCGTGGCTTTTAAAATAAAATGTAAAAAGAAGTACAAACAAATGAAAACAAATACAGATCCGCCAATGGATTTCATAATAACGGAACGTGTTTTGGGATCGGACAATTGTCCAAAGCCCTTAAAATATGCGGAAATAATATTTCCCATTCCGTGCTGCCTTTATCTGAAGAAACGGTGATCTGTCTATACTAAGAGATAGCCTTGAACCTGAACAATCGCAAGGGGATGGTGTGACAAAAAAGGCGACCCCAAATGAGGCCGCCTTTTTAAATATATGTGAAGCGCGTGACTTATGCTTCTGGTGTCGCGTCTTTATCCGCACAGCTGCTACAGGTTTTGAGTCCAAAAATGGCATAAATGGGACACATACCAAACAGCGCGGTCCCCAGGGGGATAACGCCGACCCAACTGTATACGTTATAGCCTGTGTCCGGCATCAAGGTAGCGTAATAGATCAAGACCAAGCCTAAGACGATGCGCAGAACTCTATCGATGGTACCGAGATTCGTTTGCATGAGATTTCCTTATGTTGTGGGGTTAATTGTTAAGATAAGAAAATTCTACATTAGAATTCACTTGAGGTCTGTGATTTAGTCACACAACGCTAAAAATTCTTTGTCTTGAGCGACTTCGATGTGACCACGAGATAATTTCACCCAGCCGCGCTTTTCAAAATCTTTGAGTTGTCGGCTGATCACTTCGCGAGCTGAGCCCAACTCGGTGGCCAAATTATGATGGGTTATTTTTAAGGCCCCGCTGTCGTCTTGGCGGTCGATGAGAAACTTCGCCAAACGAACATCAATCCTGTGAAACGCGACTTCATCGACCAACATCAAAAGATCGGACAATCGCGTCCCAAACGAAGAAAATACAAAGGCCCGAAACACCGGCGAGCTGTCGACCAAGTGGTGGAACGTAGCGGCGG
>JAESSV010000243.1 GCA_016763895.1 Magnetovibrio sp.
CGTGAATTTGCCCCCTTGATCACGGGCATTTTGGTGGCCGGGCGTTCGGGTTCTGCTTTGTCCGCACGCATCGGCACCATGAAAATCAATCAAGAAATTGATGCGTTGGAAGTCATGGGCATTAACCCGGTTCGTTTCTTGGTGGTTCCCTCCTTGTTGGCGGCCTTGGTCATGGTGCCAGCCCTAACGTTTATGTCCATGTTGGTCGGGTTATGGGCGGCGGGAGCCTATGTTCATTTTGCCCTGGGCATGTCGTTGGCGGCCTTTATGGATCAAACCATCAGCATCTTGTCCGTCAATGACTTGCTGCACGGCCTCGGTAAAAGCGTCATTTTTGGCGTTTTGATTGCCCTTATTGGAGTGGTGAACGAGTTTATGGTCAAGGGCGGTGCCGAAGGCGTTGGCAAAGCCACCACCCGGGCCGTCGTTCAATGTATTTCAGCCATCGTCGTGACCGACATGCTGTTCGCGCTGATCGCGACGTTGTGAGGGGATCATGAACCAGGATAAACCCCTTTCGGTGAAGCCGCCCACAGTCATCGAGGTCAAAGACCTTGTGACCCACTATGGCACCAGGCAAATCCTCAATGGCATTGATGTCAACATCGTACAAGGCGAGATCATGGTCATCATGGGCGGGTCCGGGTCTGGGAAGTCCACGTTCTTGCGACACTTAATGGCGTTGCAAGCGCCAACATCTGGAACCATTAAAATTTTGAACCAGGATGTATGGGCCTTGCCGCAAAAAGGCCTGTTTGATTTACGCAAAAAGCTTGGCGTGGCGTTTCAAACCGGGGCCTTGTTCAGTTCGATGACGGTCGGCGAAAATATCATGTTGCCGTTGTATGAACATACCAAACTGGACCGCACGACCATAGAAATCATGGCGCGAATGAAGCTGGAAGTGGTGGACTTGGCGGGCTTTGAAGATTTGATGCCATCCGAATTGTCGGGCGGTATGGTCAAACGTGCTGCGGTCGCCCGGGCCATCATTATGGATCCCAGAATTTTATTTTTTGATGAACCATCTGCGGGGCTGGACCCGGTGGTGTCGTCCCAATTGGATGATTTGATCCTGCGTCTGCGCGATGCCATGGGTATGACCATTTGTGTGGTCACCCACGAATTGGAAAGTGCCTTTAAAATTGCCGATCGCATCACCGTTTTGGACAAGGGGGATATCTTGTTCATTGGCACGGTTGATGAGTTGAAAAAACATCCGAGCGAACGGATCCAAAATCTTCTTAATCGTCGCTCCGAAGAAGCCGAAATTGACGCGGATGAATACCTCCGTCGGCTGACCGGAAAAAAGTTAGAATCTGAAGGAACAACACGATGAATACGGCCCGAATAAATTATGTTGCCGCCGAGGCTTTGTGGCCCTTTTTTTGGTCGGTATCGTGGCGACCATTGCCCTGCTGACCGGGCGCACCGGGGCTACGGACCATTATCATTCCATTTATAAAAATGTGACGGGTGTGAAGTTTGGCACCATCGTTTTGTATGAAGGCTATCCCATTGGTCAGGTCGAAGACGTCATCCCCGTTGCCAAAGGCGGGGCCATGAAGTTTATGGTGAATTACACGGTTAAAAAAGACTGGAAAATCCCCGATGATAGCAAGGCTCGTATCGGCGCATCGGGATTGCTTGCTGCGATCACCATCAACATTGATGCGGGGGTCAGCCCCAAGGCCTATATCCCCGGAGCAGAAATTTTTGGCAAGGAAGCCGCAGATATATTGGCCGTTGTGGGTGAAGTTGCGGGCAAAGTCAGCAATATCGCACAAAATGATATCCGTCCGTTGCTGGCCACGATCGATAAAACGGTGGAAATCTTAGCCACAACCATTCATACCGTGGGCACGTTGGTGGATGAAGACGGCACCAAAATGATCAAGACGTTTTCCTTGCTGGCCCAACAAATGAACGCCAGCATTCCGGGCGTCCTTAAAAATCTAGAGGCTTCCACAGAAAATTTTGCGGTGTTGTCCAAAGATTTGTCACAAACTCGGGCCAAACTGGATAGTATATTGAACAAGGGCGATGGAATTTTGGGCGACAATCAAAACAACATCAGAAAATCTATTCAAGAGCTGCGCCAGGTCACCAGTTCTTTGTCCAGACATATCGATTCTGTGAACCAAAATATAGAAGGTACGGCGCGCAATATGTACGAATTCTCACGCGAAATACGCAAAAATCCAGGGGTGTTGCTGTCCGGCGGCGCGCCGAAGGATAAGGGGGGTAAATAGATGAAGCGCACCTCAAAATATGTTTTAAAAACCGTGAGCAGCGGAGTGCTGGCGCTCGGGCTTTTATCCGCGTGTGGCACGCCGTCCCCGGTCCCCGAAGATGCCTTTTATCGCATCAGCCCAAGCGTGGACACTGTGGGACAACAAGCCCTTGAAGGCATTGTTGAAGTGGGTCGTTTTGCGGCTTCTGGATCTTTGGGCAATCGACCCTTGTTGATGTCTTCCCGCGATTCAAATGCGGTCAGTGAATACCATTATCATTTCTGGATTGAAGCCCCGCCGATCTTGCTGCAAAGCGCGTTGGTGTCTGCTTTGCGGGCGTCTAAGGTGGCGAAAACTGTGGTGACCCCCGAAATGCGGGTGACGCCCGAATTTACGGTCACAGGCCGGGTTTTGCGTCTGGAAACCATTCGGGGCCAAAGCCCGGCTGGGCTGGTGAGTTTGGAATTGTCTTTGCGTCGAGAAAAGGATGGCAAGTTGTTGGTTTTGCAAGAATATACGGCTGAGGTTGATGCCGACCGTGACAATGTGGTTGCCGCAGCCGCAGCCCTAGAAAAGGCTGTCAGCCAAGTCTTTTCAAATTTTATTTATGATATACGAAAGGTTTCGATGTGAGTAGACGTCCCGCCAAGCGATCCAAAAGCCGTGGAAGATCAAGTCGAAGTTCTGCACGTAAAAGCCTCATCACGAGCGAAACTCTTGACGTGATTGTCCAAGATGTGGGCGCCCAAGGCGATGGCGTGGCTTCGTGGCAGGGTAAAAAGCTCTACATACCGGGTGTTTTGGCGGGTGAAAAAGTCCGTGTCAAAACCGGCCGCCGCCGTGGCGATGGAATTGTGGCGGACCTGTTAGAGGTTCTTGAGCCCTCAACGGATCGCGCCCAACCCCCATGCCCTTATTTTGGCACCTGTGGCGGCTGTCAGCTGCAACACTTAAAGGCTCAAGCCTATGCCGATTGGAAACGCGAACGTGTGGCCCGGGCCTTGGCCCAGCGCGGGTTTGATGATGCGGTGGTTTTGACCCCGGTTCTGATCGGCATGAAAACGCGTCGTCGTGTGACCTTTACCGCGCAAAAAGTGGGTCAAAACGTTCATTTTGGCTTTAATGAACGGGCCAGTCATGACATCCAGAAAATCAAATCCTGCCCGCTTTTGGTCGCGGGCTTGGACGCGGCGATCGATCCTTTGAAGGCGTTGTTAAAAGATGTTTTGCAAGACGGCGTTCGGGCGCGGGTTTTTGCCACGTGGTGTGAAAACGGCGTGGATGTGCTGATCGAAGGGGGCAAATCCCCGGATTTGGCTGCCCGCGAAGCCATCGCAAGCTTTGTAAATTCAGGCGAAGCCGTGCGCGTGTCTTGGCAAGACGACGATTACCCGCCCGAACCCATAGCCATGGCGCAAACGCCCATGGTGAACTTGTCGGGCGTGTTGGTTGAATTGCCCATGGGCGGATTTTTGCAAGCCAGCATTGAGGGCGAACAAGCGATTTTGGCCCAAGTCCTAAAGGGTGTAGAGGGCGCCGGGCGCATCGCGGATTTATATTGCGGATTGGGCAGCTTTACGTTGGCTTTGTCGCGCCAAGCCGTGGTGCGGGCGGTGGACATGATTGATCGTCCCATTCGGGCGTTGGAACGGGCCGCCGGGCGGGCCGATTTGGGCGGGCGTGTGGTGGCTGAAGTCCGTGATTTAGACCGCCAACCCATTGATGCAAAGTCTTTATCAAAATTTGACGCGGTTCTGTTTGATCCGCCTCGCGTTGGCGCCGTTGAACAAGTCCGCCAAATTGCGGCGTCCAGCGTACCCCGGGTTGTGGCCGTTTCTTGTAACCCGGCGAGCTTTGCCCGAGACGCGCGTATTTTGGTGGACGGTGGCTATCGTTTGATCGATGTTTTGCCTGTCGATCAGTTCACATTTAGCGCGCATGTGGAACTTGTGGCCCGATTTGAGCGTTGATTCATTGATATATGTGCGCTCATGGCTTAAACAATCAGCTCAACACACTGCAACTTAGTCGCCTTTGGCCCCGATTTATAAAGTTAAGGAGATTCCATGGTGCATTCAGCCGTGTCTTCAACCGCTTTTCGCAATGCCGCTAGAAATTATTTACCGGCTGCGGCAAAGCTTCGCGATGACCTGTCCTCTCAACTGGAAAGGTACATGGATGAAGCGCATGAAAATCACCTGCAATCGCCCACGCGCCGCATGGCCTTGTATATTTCTTGCATGACCCGGGACGGGCGTTCGGACGAAGACCAAATGTCAGACATGTTGCGGTTGTTGACGTTGAATTCGTTTATGTTTCGGGCCAAGCGTTTGCGCGCTTATGTCGGTGAATGTGATGTGGATGCAAATACCGATCAGATGCACAAATTGTTCGCCAGGCTTGCTTTGGACAAAGCTGGGAAAACGGTCTCATTTGATGATTTTAAGGCGCTTGTGGAACGCGAAGTATTTGGCATTGTGATCACCGCGCACCCGACCTTTACGGTGTCTGAAAAGCTCACCCGTTTGCAAGCCGCGTTGGCCATCGGCAAAAATGAAGATGGGCAAGCCTTGAGCGCGGCTGAACTTGATGAAATGGTCAAAATCGCTGCGGATACGCCCCATGGGTCTCAAGCCGCCATTACCTTGTTGGACGAACAACGTTTTGGCCTGATGGCGATTGGCAATATCCACAAAGCGTTGCGCCGTATTTACGCGATTGTTTTTGATGTGGCCCGCGAATTGTACCCGGATCAATGGCAAACTTTGACGCCGCGCCTTTTGACCGTGGCCAGCTGGGTCGGTTATGATCTGGACGGTCGCGCTGATATTCGGTGGTCTGATACACTTTCCATGCGCATGGGTGTGGAACAATTGGCCTTGGAAGAATATCTGGAAAGCCTGAATGATTTGGGCACCAGTGCCGAAATTTCAGAGTGCAAGGACTTGATTAAAAACACCCTTGATCTGGTCACAGCCGACATGGAACGCTTGGCTTGTGACCCGGACAGCACCGATGATATGGGGGCTTTTAGCCGGGCCTTGGTGGACAGCCTTGGCGACCGTTTGGTGAGCATTGGCGCCGTGACGGATTTGCTCAGCAAAGCCATTGACGGTGGAACAGATAACGCTACGGGGTTGGCGGTGTTGCGGGCCGAGATGGCGAACTTTGGTTTGTCCTTTGCCCACACCCATATGCGCATTAATGCGGCTCAGCTGACCAACGCCATTCGCCATGAACTTGATATTTCCACGTCCCCCGAAGACCCCGCCAGCCGCCGCCGATATTTGGTCGAAATTTCAAAGTTGGTGAAAAATGTCGAGCCGGTCAACATCAATTTTGGCTCGATCATGAATGAA
>JAESSV010000244.1 GCA_016763895.1 Magnetovibrio sp.
AGCCTTTTTGACCTTGGGTGATGAGGCCTTGCGGCAGTTAGCCGTTGCCGCAGCCGCCGTTTGTTATGCCATTGCCGCCATTTTGTTTCGAAAATTGCCAACGGCCAAGCCGTTGCAACACGGGGCCGGGGTTTTGATTGCTTCTTCGGCTATATTATTGCCCATATCCATTATCTTTGATCAACCGTGGACCGTTAACTATACGGTTGAATCGGTTGCGGTCTTTCTCTATTTGGGTATTTTTCCCACGGCCATTGCGACGTTGTTGTTGATTGTGGTGATTGCTTCTCGGGGGCCGACTTTTTTATCGCTCAACAATTACATGATCCCCGTGATGGGGGTTTTGTGGGGCTATTTGTTCTTAAAAGAAGCCGTAACCCAGCAAGCCGTAATTTCATTGATCTTGATCGTTGCGGGCATCGCCATTGCCGGCATTGGCCCCAGCGTCCGCGCCCCCCGCGCCCGTCAGCCATAAAGAGCCGTTAAAAGGTCCCCATAGACGTCTTTAATTTTGTGCCGACGGACTTTCAAGGTGGGGGTCAGCTGGGCATTGTCGATGCCAAAAGGTTCGGTGGCAACGATGAATTTTCGGACTTTTTCGATGTTTGAAAGGTGCGCATTCACGTGGCTTACGGTTTTTGCCAGCGCCGTGTGTAGGTCATCATCTAAATACAAGCTCGCCAAATCACCCGGTTTGTTGTTCCGTGTGGCCCATTCACCCAGCCAGTCGGCATCGGGCACCAACAAAGCCACCAAATGGGCGCGTTGATCGCCATAAACCATAGCCTGAGAAATTTGGGGTTCCAAAGTCAACATGCCTTCGATGCGTTGTGGGGCAATGTTATCACCGCCCGAATTAACGATGATGTCTTTCTTGCGATCGGTGATTTGCAGGTGGTCGTCTTCGTCAAAAATGCCAATATCGCCCGTGTGCAGCCAGCCATCAATGATGGTTTGGGCCGTGGCTTTTTCATCACCCCAATATCCATTCATGACCAATTCACCCTTGATCAAAATTTCGCCGTCGGCGGCAATTTTGACCTCAGTATCCGGAAAAATAGGGCCAACGGCGTTCATTTTGATTTTTTCAGGCACATTAACGCACACAACAGGCCCGGATTCCGTTTGCCCATACCCTTGTAAAATACGAATGCCCAAGGCCGTAAAAAAGAGCCCTATATCGGGGTTTAAGGGCGCCCCGCCCGACACAAAGGCTTTTAAGCGTCCGCCAAATTTTTTGCGAACCTTGGTCCGCACCAGCTTTTCCAGGGCGAAATTCTTCACCTGCTCGCCAAAAGACAAAGACTTGGGATCTTGAAAAGCCCGGCTGCCCAATTCAACCGTTTTTCGAAACAGGGCTTCTTTTTTGCCGCCTTCTTTTTCAACGCCGCGCATAATCCGCGCGTGCATCATTTCATAAAGTCTGGGCACCGCCATCATGATGGTGGGTTTGCATTCGGCCATATTGGACAACAGCTTGTCCGCGCCTTGGGCATAATAAATTTGCGCGCCAATGGACATGGGGAAAAATTGCCCCGCGGTGTGCTCATAGCTGTGCGATAGGGGTAAAAAAGAAAGAAACACCTCATCGCTGAGCCCCAACGAAGACAGCACGTTGGTGGCCCCGACCAGATTGTGCAAAATTGATCCATGACTGAGCATGACACCCTTGGGCACGCCGCCGGTTCCGGATGTATAAATGATACAGGCGGTGTCGGTGCGCTTCAATCGTGCGGCGCCTTGGACGATGTCAATGTCCAGATCCCGACCGGCATCCAGGGCCGCTTGCCAGCCCATAACATCAACGTTCAAGCTTTGCTGAAGCTTTAAATCTTCGATGCTGATGGCAAAGCGAAGACCATCGTTCAGATGGGCCGCTTGTAAGGCATTTTCAGCCAGTCGCGACGTGGAAATAATCATGCCCACAGCTTGGGAATTGTCGACGATATGGCGATGGTCTTCGACCGTATTGGTGATGTACGCCGGAACGGTTATGCCCCCTGCGGCCATAATGGCCAAATCAGAAATCAGCCATTCGGGACGGTTTTCCGAAATTAAAACAACCCGGTCACCGTCCTGCAAGCCTTGGGCTTTTAAGCCTTTGGCAAGGGCCATCACCTGATCCGCCGCCTGGCGCCAGGTCATCGGAACAAAGCGACCGTTTTGCTTGACCCACAAGAACGGACGATCGCCCAAGGCTTTGGCTTGATCGAAAAATAAGGTTGTCAAATTGGGACAGTTTTGAGCCTTCATGAGATGCCTAAAAAATTCAGATGAGGTCAGGTAATATTTGTTTAACACAGTTCGTTTTGTGTTTGAAGCGCAGACCCTGTATAACTCAAATCGTAAGTTTTGGTCTTCGCACATTTATTGTATAGGAAAAAAAGCCTGTTATGGATCGCAATTCATTTGAATGGCACTTATATGTCCCAAAACTGTACACGACGCTTTCCTCTGGCTATGGGCTAAATGACTTTAAAAATGATGTGGTGTCGGGGCTCACGGTGGCGATTGTGGCCTTGCCTTTGGCAATGGCATTGGCAATTGCTTCTGGCACCAGCCCAGAAAAAGGCTTGGTAACCGCCATTGTTGCGGGCTTTCTGATCTCAGTTTTGGGGGGCAGCCGGTTTCAAATTGGCGGGCCAACGGGGGCCTTTGTCGTTGTTGTGTTCAACGTCATTTATGAATTTGGCTATGATGGGCTGGTGACCGCGACCGCCTTGGCGGGGGGGATTTTAATTCTTGCCGGAATATTCAGGTTGGGAACGTATATCAAATACATCCCCCACCCGGTTGTGACCGGGTTCACGTCCGGCATTGCCGTGTTGATTTTGACCAGCCAGTTGAACGATTTTTTTGGCCTACAGGTGTCTGACTTACCCGCCGAATTTTTTGATAAAATATCGGCTTTGGTGGGCGCCGCATCACAAATGAATCCTTTGGTGCTGACTTTGTCTTTGTCCAGCATAGGGATCATATATCTATGCCGAAAATTAATTCCAAAATACCCGGCCTTTTTGATCGCCATTGTCGGGGTGACTGGTTTTGTGGTGCTGAGCGGCTTGCCGGTGGACACCATTGGCACAAGGTTTGGCGGTATACCGTCCACATTTCCGTCGCCCGTCTGGCCTGATTTTTCTTGGGCGCAAATTGTAAAGGTCTTTCCCAGTGCGCTGACCATTGCTTTTTTAGCCGGAGTCGAATCGTTGTTGTCCGCCGTGGTGGCCGACGGCATGACCGGGACAAAGCATAAATCGAATTGTGAATTGATTGCCCAAGGGGTGGCGAATATTGCCTCGGCTTTGTTTACAGGCATGCCGGCGACAGGCGCCATTGCGCGCACCGCAACCAATATTCGGTCCGGGGCCAAATCGCCTGTATCGGGTATCATTCATGCGGTCTTTTTATTGCTGTTTATCTTGTTATTGGCTCCGTTGGCGTCCTTTATCCCCTTGGCCTGTTTGAGTGCCGTGTTGATTGTGGTGGCTTGGAATATGAGTGAGGTCGGCAAGTTCATTCACTTGTTTAATGCTCCGGCAGGAGATCGACTGGTGCTTGTGTCGACGTTTTTGTTAACGGTCCTTGTGGATTTGAATGTTGCGATTGAAGTCGGAGTCGTTTTGTCTGCTGTTTTGTTTATGCACCGCATGGCAAATGCGGTGCAAATTCAAACCCACAACCCCATTCTTCAAGAAGACGAAGATGACCTGATCGAGACCGGTCCGGTGACCGAAAACATGGACCTTGCCGACCGCATCGTCAGTTTCCAATTGAACGGCCCGTTCTTTTTTGGCGCCGCTGAACGGTTGATTGAAACCTTAGGCCGGGTCGGAGAAACGCCAGAAGTCATTATCTTGCAAATGCGGGACGTTCCCTTTATCGATGCGACTGGCTGTACGGCTCTTTCGGCGTTTGTGAGAGTTACCCATAAATCTGGTGCTTATGTAATTTTGTGTCAGGCGAATGACAGTGTTCAAAAAACGTTGTTGAAGATGCACGTCGTTGATCCCAAAGAAAATATTGAATTCGCTGAAAACTTTTATAAGGCTTACGAGGTCGCTTTGAAAAAAAGATCGACCTGTTCTTAAAAATATCGTGCTACCCCTTTGGGGGCGGTCCATAAAAAAACTGTTTGTGTTAAATGACGAGGAACCAAGATGTCTGCAAATGATAATCAAAATTTACCCGATTGGGATTTAAGCCATTTATACAACGGCCCCAAAGATGAGGCCTTAAAATCCGACTTGGCAGATGCCGACCAGCGCGCCCAGAATTTTGCCGCAAATCATGCCGGCAAACTCAGCGGCTTGAGCGGGCAAGACTTTGGCACCGCCATCCAAGAATTTGAAGCCATCAGCGAAATTCTACAACGCACCATGAGCTATGGTCAGTTGTTGTTTTCGACCCACACCAGCGACCCAGACGTGGCTCAATTTTACCAAACCTTGCAAGAACGGGTTACCGAGATTTCCACCCATACCTTGTTTTTCGCATTGGAAATCAATCGTTTAGAAGACGCTGACCTGGATCAAAAGTTACAAAGCGAAGCCGCCGGGCGCTATCGTCCGTGGTTAAAAGAAGTCCGTCAATTTCGCCCGCATCAGCTGTCCGATGAACTTGAAAAATTGTTGCATGAAAAATCGGTCACGGGTCGCGC
>JAESSV010000015.1 GCA_016763895.1 Magnetovibrio sp.
GTGTGTCGCGTGCGGCCACCGAAGCGGCCATTCGGGGGTTGCCTTCGGAGGTATCATTTTCTTTGAATGTTTATGCCCGTGGTTTGGATTTTTGGATGAAAAAAATGCGGTCCTCTGGGCATGAGGTTCTTTTGGAAATGCCTTCAGAACCGGCTAACTTCCCCTTTGATGATCCAGGACCCGCGGCGCTGAGGGCGCTTGCCCCGCTGCAAGAAAACATTCAAAAACTTGAATTTATCTTGAGCCGGACGTCTGGTTATTTCGGCGTTATCTCGATTTACGGCGGAAAGTTTTTGAAAGTTGAAGATCAGGTCCGTGGTGTGCTCGAACAATTAAACCGCAGGGGCTTGATGTATGTTGACGGGGGTGCGGTGGGTTCACAAGGCACGCGCGTGGCCTATAAACAAAAAATGCCTTGGGCATCCGTTGAGTTGAATCTGGATGAGGTCCTTGGCAAGGCGGCGTTGTTACGTCAGCTTAAAGAATTAGAAGCCCTGGCCGAGAAACGGTCCATGACGATGGCGCGGATCACGGCGACACCGTTGTCTTTGAAACTCTTGAGCAACTGGATTCAAGAGTTGCCCTCAAAAAGAATGCGTCTGGTGCCCGTTTCGGCGCTAGCCAACAAACAACTCATCAGGTAAAACGAATTCATGAATGATGGACAATTAAAGACCAAGGAACTTCCTTATCGTCTTGGCGTGGGCGCGGTGGTGCTGAACGCGGACAATCAAGTGCTTGTGGCCAAGCGCATTGATACCCCGGGTGATGCGTGGCAAATGCCCCAAGGCGGCTTGGATCAAGGGGAAGACCCTCGCAAAGCCGTGTTTCGAGAACTTAAAGAAGAAATCGGAACCAATAATTTGGACATCATAGAAGAAAGCCCGGGTTGGCTGACCTATGAATTGCCCAAAGAAATCCAAGCCAAGGTTTGGAAAGGCCGCTATCGAGGGCAAAAACAAAAATGGTTTGCTCTTCGCTATTTGGGCGAAGATTCTGACATCGACCTGACCGCGGACAAACACCCCGAATTTTCCACCTGGAAATGGGCGGACTTTGCATCTATTCCCGATATGATCGTTCCTTTCAAGCGGGACTTGTACCAAGACATCGTTGAAATATTTCAACATTTAATACATAAGGAATAATGCCGATGGTTTATTTGCAAATTCTTGGCGGCTTTATTTTATTGCTGGGTGGGGCTGAATTTTTGGTTCGGGGCGCGGTCCAAATCGCCGCCAAAGCAGGCTTGTCGGCGATGTTGATCGGCATGACCGTTGTGGCTTTTGGCACCTCGGCCCCTGAATTTGTGGTGAGCTTGAACGCGTCTTTGGACGGCTCAACCGGGATTGCTTTGGGCAATATCATTGGTTCGAATATTGCAAATATCTTTTTGATCTTGGGCGTTACGGCGTTGTTCGCGCCCATTGTGGTTAATGTTCGTGCGGTCATCCGGGATGCTTTGATGGTGATGGCAAGTTCCATTTTGTTCGCCTGGTTGGCGTTGACCGGGACCATCACATCGCTTGCCGGGGGCATCATGTTTTTGTTGTTGGTGGCGTATTTTCTGTATTCTTACCTGCGCGAACGTCGATCTCATCGTGCCAGTGCTGACCTTCATGAACGCGAAGCCGATGAAGTCCAAGACCTTAAAATGAGCACATCCATGGCTTGGCTGTGCTTGATTGGTGGTTTGGTGGCCGTGGCGTATGGTGCAGAATTGTTGGTGACGGGGGGGACTGTGGTGGCGCGTGGCTTTGGCGTGTCCGAAGAAGTCATTGGCCTGACGCTGATTGCCTTTGGCACCTCGTTGCCTGAATTGGCGGCTTCTGTTATGGCCGCGTTGCGGGGCCACACGGATGTGGCCATTGGCACTGTCATTGGTTCAAACTTGTTTAACATCATGTGTGTTGGCGGCGGCGTTGCCGTGATTGTGCCTTTGTCGGTTCCCGAACAGCTTCAAAACTATGATTTGTGGGTGATGATGGCGGCCACGGTGTTGTTGTTGGCTTACCTGTCCATTGGCCGGCGGATCGGTCGTGTTGATGGTTTTATCTTTACGGCTGTTTATGGGGCTTATATCGCCAGCCAAGCCATTGGCGTGGACAAGGTTATGGGCATGGTTGGCTAAAGCCTATTCTTAAGGCCTTGCGTTAGGGTTTGGTTTCGACCATGATTTTAGTATGACTGAATATGAATTTTCCAATGTCCTGATCACCGGGGCTGCGAATCGTATCGGGCGCACGATTGCGATCGATCTTGCGGAACACGGTTTTGGCGTTGCGGTCCATTATTATGGGTCTCAAGAGGCCGCAGAAAGCCTTGTCGCATCCATTCGAAAATCGGGTGGTCGTGCGACTTTGGTCAAAGCTGATCTGGCCAACGAAGACGAAGTCGCCCATATTATACCCACGGTTAACAAGGCGTTAGGGCCATTGACGGTGTTGGTCAACAATGCGTCTCAATTCGAACATGACACGGTGCAAAGCGCGTCTAAAGAAAGCTGGGACAAGCATATGGACGTCAATTTGCGTGCGCCGTTTGTGTTGGCTCAATTGTTTGCCCAACAGCTTCCCCAAGGCCTTGAAGGCAACATCATCAATATTTTAGATCAGCGGGTGTGGAATTTAACGCCGTACTTTATGACCTATACCCTGTCCAAGACGGCGCTTTGGACGCTGACCCAAACTTTGGCGATGGCTTTGGCGCCCAATATTCGCGTGAACGGCATCGGTCCGGGGCCAACACTTAAAAATGAACGCCAGTCCGAAGACGATTTTGTTCGCCAATGGACAGAAATACCGCTAAGACGACGTGTCATGCCGCAAGAAATTACGGATGCGGTGCGTTATATCTTGCATGCGCCATCCATGACCGGGCAGATGATTGCCTTGGATGGCGGACAGCACTTGGGCTGGGCTCAGGCGCCAAATACGACGCCACCCAGCGAATAAAGACGTATTGAATAGGGCCAACCATGAGCAAGCCTAACAGCCGCCAAAATCTTTCTCTGCTTACGCCGCCGTCCATTGCGGATGCGCGACTCGGCATTCGCCATGTCTTTGTCCGCGACTTGGACCTCGATTGTTTGATTGGTGTCTATGACCATGAAAAAGCCCGTCCTCAGCGGGTGCGCTTGAATTTGAACCTCGCCGTATTCGAAGGGGACGTGACAGCCGTTGCTGACGATATTGACAATGTGGTTTGTTATGAAGAAATCACCACCGCCGTGCGCAAAGTTTGTACCCAAGGGCACATAAATTTGGTGGAAACCCTGGCCGAAGAAATAGCCTTGGTCTGTCTTTTGAATGTACAAGTCAGATCCGCCCGAGTCCGAGTTGAAAAACTAGAGGTGTTTGAAGACGCTTTTAGCGTCGGTGTAGAAATCGAACGCTTTAACCCCGAGCTTTAAATTCATGTTTATTTAACGTTTGGTCAGAGTTTTTGTACACGCCAAGGTGATAATTTAGCCGCGCAGTTTTGCACAGTGATTTATGAACCAATTGTGACAACCGTGAGATCTCGATTGGCCGTAGAAAAATTTTAATAACGCAAATATCATTTATTTTTCTCTTTGTTTTCAATGGGTTAATTTTATGCCTAAATTTTGAGCAGGAACGAGGACTCTAAGCAGGCATTGGGGGCAAGAGAAAAGGCAACACTTTG
Source organism: Magnetovibrio sp. (assembly GCA_016763895.1). Lineage (GTDB taxonomy): Bacteria > Pseudomonadota > Alphaproteobacteria > Rhodospirillales > Magnetovibrionaceae > JANLGW01. The sequence goes on from JAESSV010000015.1 coordinate 3,667, forward strand.
CCCACATACTTATCCACAGCATTCGTGGATAAAATCTTGTCCGTTGAGTGAAGTTTTGTCTTTAACCAGTTGAAAGTACGACAAAGCTTTACGTTTGCCGTCAAATGAGCCAAATTTATTTATGACTGATAAAGAAAACCCACCAAAATCATCGGATAAGCCCGTTCAAGACGTTGGCCCGGAAATTGGTGTTGCGGTGATTGAACGCTATTTGAAAACGCTCCCTGCCAAGCCCGGCGTGTATCGCATGATCGGGGCCGATGGGCGTGTCTTATATGTGGGCAAGGCTAAGGCCCTGAAAAAGCGGGTGGCAAGCTATATTAAGATCGATCGGATGAGTGTCAGAATTCTCCGTATGGTGTCGCAAACGGCTTCGATGGAATTTGTGATAACCCATACCGAGGTTGAAGCCTTGTTGTTGGAAGCCAACCTCATCAAAAAGCTTTCGCCGCGTTATAATATATTGTTGCGGGACGATAAAATGTTTCCCGACATATTATTGACGTCCGATCATGATTTCCCCCGTGTGGTGAAGCATCGCGGTGCGCACAAATCTGGGGGCGAATATTTTGGCCCCTTTGCCAGCGTGTGGGCGGTGAACGAGACTTTGGCCATTTTACAAAGGGCCTTTTTGCTGAGAACCTGCACCGACAGCGTTTTTGCCAATCGCACGCGCCCCTGTTTGTTGTATCAAATCAAGCGTTGCTCAGGCCCGTGTGTCAGCGGCAAAGTCAATCAGGCGGGCTATAATGCCTTGGTGGACGAGGCGCGGCAGTTCTTGTCTGGGAAAAGCCAAGATATCCAAAAGCGTCTGGCCGCCAAGATGCAACAGGTCAGCGACGACTTAGACTATGAAAAAGCCGCCGAATATCGTGATCGCATCCGCGCCCTGACCCGCATTCAACAACACCAAGACATCAACCCGGGAAATATCCAAGACGCCGATGTGGTGGCTTTGGTGCAAAAGGGCGGTCAAAATTGTGTGCAGGTTTTTTTCTTTCGCGGCGGACGAAACTACGGCAATCGGGCATTTTTCCCCATTCAGGCTAAGAATGAAGACGAGGCTCAGGTCCTCGACGCTTTTCTTGGCCAATTTTATGCCCGGCATAAACCCCCGGGCGAGGTGCTGCTGAGCCATTCCATCGAACACATAGACTTGTTGGCCCAAGCCTTAACCATTCGCGCCGAAGGCAAAGTAAAGGTAACGGTGCCGGTTCGCGGGGGGCGTCATAATCTGGTTGCCCATGCCTTGGAAAATGCCGGGGAAGCCCTTGCGCGCAGACGTGCCGAACGCAGCAGCCAAGAAACATTGCTGGAAGCCTTGGCCAAATTGTTGGGGATGGATCATCCCCCGCAACGCATCGAAGTTTACGACAACTCTCATGTGTCGGGCACCAATGCGGTGGGTGCGATGATTGTCGCCGGGCCCGAAGGCATGATGAAAAAAGAGTACCGCAAATTCAACATCAAAGGCGCCAGCAACGCCGGCGGCGGCAAAGACGGGTACAGCCCCGGTGACGATTACGCCATGATGCGCGAAGTGTTGTCGCGGCGCTTTAAAAGTGCGCTTAAAACCCAACACGAAAACAACGGCGAACGCGATGGCAGTTGGCCCGATTTGTTGTTGATTGATGGCGGTCGCGGGCAATTGGGCGTGGTGATGAGCGTCTTGAACGACTTGGGCATCCAAGACATTATCGTGGCCGGGGTTGCCAAGGGGCCTGACCGCAACGCCGGACGAGAACGCATTTTTTTGCCGGGTCGAGACGCCATTGCCCTCGAAGAACGCAACCCGATTTTATATTTCGTTCAAAACTTGCGGGATGAAGCCCACCGCTTTGCCATTGGAACCCACCGCGCCAGACGATCCAAAGCTCAGTTTAAATCAAGCCTGGACGACATTCCATCCATCGGCGCGAAACGTAAAAAAGCCTTGTTACTCCACTTTGGGTCCGCCAAAGCGGTAGAAGAAGCCGGGCTAACGGATTTAGAAGCCGCCGAAGGGGTCTCAAAAGCCACGGCTCAGGTCATTTACGACTGGTTTCGCTCAAATGATTAAAAAGTAAAACCAGCCATAGAATAAGAATGAAAAAGGCCGTACATTAAGTCCATCATGCTTTTTAATATACCCAATATCCTGACCGTATCACGCATTGTGGCAATTCCGATTGTTGTTATATTCCTCTATATCGGGGGGGAATGGGGCAATTGGCTGGCCTTTTCCGCCTATACATACGCTTGTATTACGGACTTTTTCGACGGCTACTTGGCGCGTGCCTGGCACCAACAGTCCGCCTTTGGGCGATTTTTAGACCCCATTGCTGACAAGTTGTTGGTGGCCGGGGTGTTGTTGATGTTGGTTGGTGCACACACCATTACGGCGTATCATGTTTTACCCGCCGCAATCATTTTGTGTCGTGAGATTTTGGTGTCGGGATTACGAGAATTTTTAGCAGAAGCCCGGGTCAGTATGCCCGTAAGCTTGTTGGCAAAATGGAAAACAACCATTCAAATGTTGGCCTTGGGATTTTTGATTGTGGGTGTGGTGGGACCAGACTTTGGCCCATACGGCCCCATTGGCCCGGTCAGCACATTGGAAATTGGCCTTTTTGGATTGTGGGCGGCGGCGCTTATCACCATTATCACAGGGTATGATTACCTGTGTTCCGGGCTTCGCCATATTAGCGAGGCCGATCGGGGAAACAGCGGAGGATAAACGGCGTGTCAGGTGCGAAAGACGATTGCTTTCAAGGTGACGATAAAATGCTGCCCTTTCTTGAAGGCATGGCAATTTTAGAGAAAAGTGCCCACACCGTGGTGGGGGCTCACACCGTTTCGCTTGCCAAAGCTTTGGGCCGCATTGTGGCCCAAGACATCTTGGCGCCCTTTAATGTCCCCCCCCATGACAATGCCGCCGTTGATGGCTATGGCGTGGCCTTTGCCGATTTAAATTCAGATGGCGAAACCCGCTTGTCGGTTTCGGCGCGTATTGCTGCGGGCCATCCCTTGGACCATTCCGTTGCCGATGGGACCGCCGTGCAAATCTTTACCGGGGGCGCTATGGCCGTCGGTATCGACACGGTCGTGATGCAAGAACACGTAACCTTGGATGGAGCTGATGTCATTTTCCCCAGCGGTATTTCGCTTGGCGACAACAGACGTTTGCAAGGTGAAGACGTCCAACAAGGCGACGTGATCATCAAAGCCGGAACCTTGATCCGGGCCCAGGAAATCGGCCTTGCCGCATCCATAGGCTTGAGCGAACTTAAGGTCTATCGGGCTTTGCGCGTTGCCGTATTTTCCACCGGGGATGAAATTTCGGACCCCGTGTTTGATGGCGCCGATACCGTGGGCAATGGACAGGGCAAAATTTACGATGTGAACCGGTATTCCATTGCGGCCTTGTTGAAGGGCCTTGGGTGTGAAGTCACCGACCTTGGTATTTTGCACGATCAAGTGGGCGAAATCCGCTCGGCCTTGCACGATGCGGCGCCAGGCCATGATTTGATCATCACTTCGGGTGGGGTCAGCCTTGGCGAAGAAGATCACATCACCCATGTGGTGGAAAGCTTAGGGTCTATTGAATTTTGGCGCTTGGCCATCAAACCCGGCAGGCCCATGGCCTTTGGTAAAATTGTCGACACCGCATTCTTGGGCTTGCCCGGAAATCCAGTGGCGGCGATGGTGGTTTTTATGCGGGTGGCCAGACCATTGCTGTTAAAAATGTCAGGGCGGACCAACACGGACATACCCGCTTTTCAAGTGCCCGCCGGTTTTGCCATGAAAAAGAAAAAAGGGCGCCGGGAATGGTTGCGCGCCAGCCTTGAACAAGATGAAAATGGCGTGCTAACCGTGGTTAAATTCCCCAAACAAGGGGCCGGTATTCTGACCTCAATGGTCGCCACAGATGGACTTGTTGAATTGTTGGAAGAAACAGAAACGGTCGCACAAGGGGACTTGGTTCGATTCTTGTCCTTTCGGGATATGACGATTTGAAAATTCTTTATTTTGCGGGGCTCAAGGAAAAAACCGGGGTGGGCTCCGAAGACTGCCCCCTTGCCGAAAATATCAACACTGTTTCAGACTTGGTGAACGTGCTCAAAGCCCGGGGGGATGGATTTGCCGGCGCCTTTGCAAACCTAGACATCGTTCGGGTCGCCGTTAACCAAGAACATGTGCCCTTCGATCACCCGCTTTGCAATGAAGATGAGGTGGCTTTCTTTCCGCCCGTAACGGGGGGCTAGAACACCTATGATCCGCATTCAAGAACAAGATTTTGATCCGGGCCTTGAAATTGCCAAGCTCTCATCGGGTCATTTAAGCGTTGGCGGCGTGTGTTCGTTTGTTGGCTTTGTCCGTGATTTTGCCGAACATTCGACGGTCCAATCGATGACGTTGGAACATTATCCGGGCATGACCGAAAAACAGCTCTTGGCTATCGTCGAGGACGCTAAAAATCGTTGGCCTCTTGAAGCCGTCTCCATCGTTCACCGTGTCGGGCGGCTTGATCCCGGGGACCGTATTGTGTTTGTCGGTGCCGCCTCTGCACACCGAAAAGCCGCCTTTGAAGCGTGTAATTTTGTCATGGATTGGCTGAAGACCAAAGCTCCGTTTTGGAAAAAAGAATCCAGCGACGATGGCGATCATTGGGTCGAGGCAAAAGCCACCGACGAGGATTTGTCCAAGCGTTGGGAACAGCCGAAAAAGGAACACTAACATGACAAATAAAAATGACGACCGCAAGGACGAAGACGAACGGTCTGGGCCGACCAAAGCGTATAAAGATATGGACTTTATGACCAGCCGGGCGGCGCGGTCGTTGCGGATTCTGTCTGAATTTATCGAGCCCGAAGATCGTTTCGCACGCTATAACATTTCCGACACCATCGTCTTTTTTGGCTCGGCCCGCACCTTGTCCAAAGTCCAAGGCGAAGCCGATTTGGTGGCGGCGCAAAAACACGGCGGCGATGTGGTGGCGGCTCAACATAATTTGGAAATGTCTAAATATTACGAAGATGCTCGCGAACTCAGTGGGCGTTTGACCACATGGTCCAAAGGCCTGACCGACAGCACCAAACGTTTCGTGGTGTGCACGGGCGGTGGCCCCGGCATCATGGAAGCCGCCAACA
>JAESSV010000245.1 GCA_016763895.1 Magnetovibrio sp.
CCGCATGCGGATGTCGGCCCGAGGATACCACCGCATTCAACGCATTGCCCGAACCATTGCCGATCTGGATCATTCTGATCACGTGGCTAAGGTCCATATCGCGGAGGCTCTTTCTTATCGCAGACGGCCTCCCGGGCAGCAAACTATTGCTTAAATAAGCCGAACAGCTTGTATGTAATTCTTGCGCTTTATAAGAATTACTGTATAAAAAGTTGTATATAGAATGTCTGTCAACAAGAAACTGCGCCCAATATCGAGCTTCATATAATACTCACCGACCACTCGTTATTCAAAAGGACAATCATTGTGACCCCAGATCAAGCTGAACTCATTCAAAATAGCTATTTAAACATTGATCAAGCCAACAACGTTTTTATTGAAGCCTTGATCAAGCGAGTTTCTCATCTTTGTCCTGACCTTTCGTCTAAAATTCATCATTCATCCGCAAGTCTTGCCGATCAAGTCGCGGATTCATTCGCCTATATCATTGACCGCATCCACACCCCAGATGCCATTGCGGGGTACGTTGCTAATTTTGGGGAAACCTTGGCCCGCAACGGGGTTAAGGATTCTCATTACCCGTTATTTGGTCAGGCTTTTTCACAAGAGCTTGAAAACGCCTTGGGGCACGGTTTGGATGACAAAAGTCGTGATTCATGGACAGCAGGTTGGCTTATGTTGTCGGGTATTATGCGTGAAGCGGCGGCCTTTGAGGCCCAGCCTAACGCGGCTGGGATACCGCCCGTTACGACGGCTTCTGCGGCGCTGCCAACACCCATCACACAAACGGTTGTTCCCATGGTCGAAGAACCACAAGACAATTCGGATGAAATTGAAGCCGAGGCCCAAAAACTGATCGCCGAAGTCAACAACATCAATGATGTGGCGCGACAAATTTCCGGGGTCGCCAAACAAACCAATTTATTATCGTTAAACGCCCGGATTGAATCTGCGCGCACGGGAAAAGCCGGCGAAGGCTTTGAGGTTGTCGCCAATGAAGTCAAACAACTTGCCACCCGGTCAAGTCAGGCCACCGAAGGCATGTATTTTGCGGTCAATGGCATGGTTGAATTGATCAACAACCTGATTGGCAGCCTCAAGACCAACGGGACCAAGTCCACCGATATTAACATCGGAGATCAAATTATTTCGCTGGTTCAAGAAATTGAAAACACGGGTAAGATTTCTAAAAACATCAGTGAAATTGCCAGCGAAACAAATATGCTGGCGCTCAATGCAACCATCGAAGCCAATGCCGCCGGGGAAAAAGGCAAAGGTTTTGCCGTGATTGCTGGCGAAGTTAAAGATCTTGCCAATCAGACGTCTTCCGCCACCAGCGAAATCAATTCCATTGTTCAAAACCTTAACTCAATGGCTTTGAATTTAGCTGAAATCGCGACTTAGTTTGTTGTCATGGCCTCATGATAGGGGAAATTTTAAACAAGCGATGGTGCCTTTATCTTTTGGGCAATGCAATTCAAACTGACAATTGAGTTTTTGGGCATTGTCTGTAATCACCCGCAGGCCCACGCCCCATCCTTTATATTTTTTCTTGTCCGAAGACGTCGTGACGCTTTCGCCCCGACGCAAAGCCAGCAAAATATCGGACGAAATTCCCTGACCTGAATCTTGAACCATAAGAATCAAGGCTTTGGACTGTACATCGACCTCACCTTTTATATTGATCGTTCCGCCTCTGGGCGTAAACTTAATTGCATTGTGAAGCAAATTGTTCAAGATTTCCGTTAACAAGACCGGATCGGTGTGCAAAATCGGAAATTGATTGCCCAAAGACAACGTCAACGACAAGCCTTGGGCTTTGGCTTCTTGCTGAAAAAACTGAACCAAAGAGGCGCCAAACTGATGAAAATCAATGTCTTCTTTTTTCACAGTGGAAAAGGACGAACATTCGTCATCCAATACCCGCTCGCACGTTTTGGTTAAACTGATCGTGGCATCGTGAACCGTTTGCGACCAGGCCCGCATTTGTTCAAGGCTTATGTCCTTGCGGTTTTCATCGCGCATAAGGTGCGTGAACCCAATAATGACATTTAAGTGGTTCTTAATTTCGTGAGCAAGCTTGGACACCGTTGTCACGGGGTTATTTTGACTTTTGATCAACGTCACCGTGGACCCTAATTCATCTTCTTCCGACATGCACTTCCCGATCACACTTGGACCAATAAAATATTTAAAACGTATCGATTAGCTTGCTATCATCGACCCAAGCTTTTTGCCACCAAAGATGTGGACATGAAAATGCGGAACCTCTTGGCCACCATCGCTTCCCGTGTTGTTCAAGGTTCGATAACCGGGTTCAACCAACTTTAAGTCCCGGGCAATTTGACCCACAGCTTTGTAAAAACCAACAATTTCACCATCCGTTGCCTGGGCCGTGAAGTCATCCAATGACACATATGCACCTTTGGGAATCACCAAGACGTGCACGGGGGCGGCCGGAGCAATGTCGTTAAAAGCCAAAACCCAGTCATCTTCATAAACTTTATCGCACGGAATTTCCCCGCGCAAAATTTTCGCAAAGATGTTGCTGGGATCGTAAGGTTTTGCATCATAAGCCATAACAGCCTCCTGATTTAGCGTGAATTTTTTTCCACAAGGCCCGATGTGCCTTCCCGTTCGGCGAGCTTTGCCCAAACATCAACGGGCTTAACGCCAGCATCCGCCCACAACACCAACAGATGGTATAACAAATCGGCACTTTCCGACGTTAGGCCTTCTTTGCCTTCTGTCAGCGCGGCAATGGTGACCTCAACGGCTTCCTCGCCCACCTTTTGCACGATGGCGGGCCGACCTTGGGCGAACAATTTAGCGGTCCAAGAGGTTTCAACATCCCCACCTTTGCGGCTTTCAATGGTCGCAAAAAGGCGCTCTAAAATTTGTGCATCACTCATAAGTGCTATCCTTCCTTTGAAAGACCATCCAAACGCACATCTATGCCGCGTTCAGCCATATACCGTTTCGTTTCGCCGATGGAATAAGTTCCAAAATGAAAGATCGAGGCGGCCAAGACCGCTGAAGCATGTCCATCGCGGACCCCTTCGACCATATGTTCCAAGGTTCCAACGCCACCCGAAGCAATCACCGGGATCGGCACCGCATCGGCAACCGCGCGGGTCAGTTCTATATTAAAGCCTTGTTTGGTGCCATCTCTGTCCATCGAGGTCAGCAAGATTTCTCCGGCCCCATATTCGGCCATGCGTTTGACCCATTCGACGGCATCAATGCCCGTGGCTTTGCGGCCACCGTGGGTAAAAATTTCAAATTTTCCGGGGGACACGGTTTTTGCGTCCACCGCCACCACAATACATTGGCTGCCAAATTTTTGAGCGGCTTCAATAACAAATTTCGGATTAATAACGGCCGCCGTATTGATCGAAGCCTTATCGGCCCCGGCCAGCAACAATTTTCGAATGTCTTCGGTGGTGCGCACACCCCCCCCAACGGTCAACGGCATAAAGCATTGTTCTGCTGTGCGCCCGACAACGTCAAAAATGGTGTCGCGATTTTCGACACTGGCGGTGATATCTAAGAAGGTCAGTTCATCCGCACCCGCCTTGTCATAAAGCCGCGCCTGTTCCACCGGATCGCCCGCGTCCACAAGATCCACAAAATTGACCCCCTTGACCACGCGGCCGCCTTCGACGTCTAGGCACGGAATGATGCGGGCTTTTAGCATTTTAACAAATCCACGGCTTCGCGGATATCAATTGCGCCATCATATACAGCCCGGCCTGAAATCACGCCCTCTAAAATATCGCCACCTTTGTCTTGTAAGGTTTGCAGATCGTCCATGGACGACACGCCACCCGAGGCAATCACCGGCGTGGAAATGGCCCGCGCCAGATCCAGCGTGCTTTCCACGTTGGGGCCTTGCATCAAGCCATCTCTGGCGATGTCGGTAAAAATAATCGCGGCGACCCCCGCGTCTTCAAATTTTTTCGCCAAATCCAAAGCCGGCATATCCGAAACCTCGGCCCAGCCTTCTACGGCCACAAAACCGTCCTTTGCATCCACGCCCACGGCAATTTGACCGGGGAATAACCGACACGCTTCGATGACAAAATCAGGATCACGCAACGCAATGGTGCCCAAAATAACGCGGCGAACGCCCCGGTCTAACCAAAACTTTATGGTTTCCATGGTGCGAATCCCGCCCCCAAGTTCAACGGGGACTTGAGCTTCGGCCAAGATTGCATCCACGGCTTCGGCGTTGACGGGCTTGCCTTCAAATGCACCATTAAGGTCAACGACATGAATCCATTCACAACCTTGGTCCACAAAAGCCTTGGCTTGGGCACCGGGCTTGTCATTAAAAACCGTCGCCTGGTCCATTTCACCCCGTAACAAGCGCACACATTGGCCATCTTTAAGGTCAATAGCAGGGAAAAAGATCATTTATATGTTCCAACTTAAAAAATTAGCAATAATGCGCAATCCAACGTGCTGGCTTTTTTCCGGATGAAATTGGGTGCCAAAGATATTTCCATGGCCCACCGCCGCCGTGACCGGGCCACCGTAATCCACTTCAGCCCACACATCTTCGGATCTTTTGGGGACGAACTGATAAGAGTGCACAAAGTAAGCGTGCGACCCCGGTGCTATTCCGTCAAACAACGCATGGTCTCCGACCAATTGCAGGTCGTTCCAACCCATATGGGGAATTTTAAGGCCCGGATCGGACGGTTTCAATGCGGTGACATCGCCCGCAACCCATCCCAGACCTGTGGTCTCGCCAAATTCATGACCCACATCCGCCATCAATTGCATGCCCACGCAAATGCCAAAAAACGGGCGCGCTTTGACCAGCACGGCTTCGCGCAGGGCTTCTTCTAAGCCATCAACGGCTTGCAGTCCTTTTTTGCAATCTGCAAAGGCGCCGACACCGGGCAAAACGATGCGGTCCGCAGATGCCACGTCTTCGGCCTTGCCGGTGACGATGATATCCGCAGCCAAGGTCCCGTCCATTGCCGCGCGTTCAAACGATTTCGCAACGGAGCGCAAATTGCCCGAACCATAATCAATAATCACGACTTTCATGACGCCCCCAACAACGCGGCCGCAAGGTCTGGATGCGTGTCTAAAAAGCGCCGTTCGGCTTCAATCTTATTGGGGCCTGTTACCACGCCAACTTCGCCACAGCCGCGCCTTGTTAAAAACACCCGGCGGCCTTCGTTGGCCACCAAGCCCATCAAAATCGCAAGCCCCATTTGCACCATGGCCAGACTGGCCAGATTTTCAAACAAAATCGGCAACACGGCCCCCATCACCACTTGAAAGACAATAAACGCCAGCGCCAATTCCCACGCGCCCACGCAAAAAGCCCACAAAAAGCTAAACAACGCGGCCCACACAGAAAACCCGTCCTTCACTAGAACCAAATCAAGTGAGGCAGGCGTTTCTCGCATATGTACGGTAAAAACGGCCATCATCGACCCTTACAACGATCCACCCAAGACACCTTTGGTGGAAGGCACTTGGTCAGATTTGCGGGGGTCAATTTCCACCGCTTGGCGCAGAGCACGGGCCATGGCTTTGAAACAACCTTCCGCAATGTGGTGGTTATTTTCACCATAAAAGGTTTCCACGTGCAATGTTAAGCCCGCAGCTTGAGCAAAGGCGCCGAACCATTCCTTGAACAATTCGGTGTCCATTTGGCCCAATTTAGCGCGCGCGAATTCAACTTTCCACACCAAGTACGGACGGTTGGATGCGTCCAAAGCCACACGGGTCAAGGTTTCGTCCATCGGCACAGTCGCCGTGCCATACCGCGTGATGCCGCGGCGATCACCAAGCGCTTGATTAAAAGCTTCGCCCAGGGCAATGCCGACGTCTTCGGTGATGTGGTGAAAATCAATGTGGGTATCGCCCTTGGCTTCAAGTTTGATATCAATCAAAGAGTGACGCGACAATTGTTCTAGCATGTGGTCCAAAAACCCCACGCCCGTTGAAATTTCATAGGTTCCGGTGCCGTCCAAATTCATTTCGACGACAATTTGAGTCTCGTGTGTTTTACGCTCAACGCGGCCTGTGCGCATAAGTCTTGCTCCTTAAATTCAGATCACTTCTTGTAACAGGTTCAAACGCAGAGTTCCAGCACCCTTGACGCTGAAGCCTCATCAGCCTACATCCGAAGGGCTTAATTCATTTCGGGGTATAATTATGAGCAACGATAACCTTCCCGTCTGGCATGGAACAACCATTCTTTCTGTGCGCAAAGACAAGTCCATTATTATGATCGGCGACGGTCAAGTGACTTTAGGCTCAACCGTGATCAAAGGCGGAGCCCGCAAGGTCCGCCGGCTTGGGGATGGTTCGGTCATTGCTGGATTTGCCGGCGCCACCGCCGATGCATTCACCTTGTTTGAACGCCTTGAAGCGAAATTGGAACAATACCCAAAGCAGCTCACCCGGGCCTGTGTTGAATTGGCCAAGGACTGGCGCACGGATCGTTATTTACGCAAGCTTGAAGCCATGATGTTGGTCGCCGACCAAGACGTGTCGTTGACCTTGACCGGGCAAGGCGATGTTTTAGAACCAGACGATGGCGTCATGGCCATTGGATCTGGTGGCAATTACGCCCTTGCTGCCGCCCGTGCTTTGTATGGTGAAAACAACGTAAACGCCGAAGAAATTTGTCAACGCGCCATGACCATTGCATCAGATATCTGTGTTTATACCAACGGTAACTTCACCATGGAAAAGATCGAACTGTCATGAGCAATTTTACCCCCCGCGAAATCGTTTCTGAACTGGATCGTTTTATCATCGGCCAAAACGATGCCAAACGCGCCGTCGCCGTGGCTTTGCGAAACCGTTGGCGCCGTTTGCAAATCGACAGTGATCTGCGCGAAGAAATCGTGCCTAAGAATATCCTTATGATTGGCCCCACGGGCGTCGGTAAAACCGAAATCGCCAGACGGCTTGCAAAATTAGCCGGCGCACCGTTCATCAAGGTCGAAGCCTCCAAGTTTACCGAAGTCGGGTACGTGGGCCGCGACGTGGAACAAATTATCCGCGATTTGTTGGAAACCGCCGTGCACATGGTGCGCGACAAACAGAAATCCCAAGTTCAGGCCAAAGCTGAAATTGCCGCCGAGGAACGCGTCTTGGATGCGTTGGTGGGCGATAATTCCAGCGACGACACCCGCCAAAAATTTCGCAAAAAGTTACGCGAAGGCGAATTGGACGATCGCGAAATCGAAATTCAAGTGCGTGATTCCGGACAGGGCTCAATCCCCAGCTTTGACATCCCCGGCATGCCCGGCGGTCAAATGAGCATGCTTAATCTCAATGACATGTTGGGCGGTGCACTGAACCAAAGCACCAGCCCCAAAAAAATGTCGGTCGCGCACAGTTATGAAATTCTCATCGGTGAAGAAGCCGACAAGTTGGTGGATGAAGAAGCGCTCATCAAGGACGCCATCGAAAAAGTAGAAACCGGCGGCATCGTCTTTTTAGACGAACTCGACAAAATCGCCAACCGCGCCCAACGATCAGGCTCGGACGTTTCCCGCGAAGGCGTGCAACGCGACCTGTTGCCTTTGATCGAAGGCACCACGGTTTCCACAAAACACGGCCCCATCAAAACCGATCACATTTTGTTTATTGCCTCAGGTGCTTTTCACGTTTCTAAACCATCCGATTTGTTGCCGGAACTTCAAGGCCGCTTGCCCATTCGTGTTGAGCTTCAAGCGCTCACCCGCGAAGATTTTGTGCGGATTTTAAAAGAACCCGAAAGCAGCCTGATCAAACAATACACGGCGCTTTTGGGCGTCGAAGACGTCACCCTAATTTTTACGGATGATGCCATCGAAGAACTGGCCACCCTCGCCGCAGAAATCAATGCCAGCGTGGAAAACATCGGTGCCCGGCGCCTGCACACGGTCATGGAACGCTTGTTAGAAGACATAAATTTTGAAGCTTCTGAACGGTCTGGCGAAACCATTACCATCAATAAAGATACGGTCATAAGCACCGTTTCAGGCTTGGCCAAAGATGCAGATCTACGGAAATTTATTCTATAAAGTACACTTTTATTTCATATCTCTGACATTCATCCGTCACACAACCTCTGTAACTAAGATGTGTAGCAACGTTAATTTTACAAAGGCCTTCAGATATGGATCTTGAAAACCAAATCGCTCGTGTACAAACAACTGTTCCGACTTTACAGCATGATTCTGTACAACCACAAAAACAACATGACACCGAACAACATGACAGTATTGCGCTTAAACAACGCGAACATCAGTTGATCAAAGATAAAATGTTGGCCGAAGAAAAACTGCGCAATTATACCGTCTTTTTATCTTCACACGCCCACGATCTCCGCTCACCCTTTACCGTCATAATGGGATATGCGGAAATGTTTTCCGGCGGTTTTCATAGAGCCAATGGTGAAGATTATACAAAAGAATATGCGGCTTCTATCTTGTCATCTTCGCAACACCTTTTAAATCTGATCAACGATATTTTAGACGTCTGCAACATCGACGCCGAACAATTACAATTGTTTGAAACACCGACCGATGTTCGGTCATTGATCGAAGATGCCGAACTCATGGTGCACGAGCGCGGAGAAACAAAAAATTTAAACTTTGTCATCTCCATTGCCCCCGATTTATGCCCTATTTTTATTGACCATCAACGCATCCGCCAAGCCCTCGTCAATATTTTATCGAATTCCGTAAAATTTACCGCCCGTGATGGCCGCATTGATTTATCGGCTTTCAGAAACAGTCAAGGTGATTTGGAAATTCATGTTTCAGACGATGGTCTTGGCATGAGCAAGGAAAATATTGCCAAAGCTTTGACGGAATTTGGCAAAGTCCACAACGGTGAAAATTCTTGCACCGGCCTGGGGCTACCGCTTGCCCATCGCTTGGTCACATTGCACGGGGGAACCATTGAATTGTCCAGTGAGATTAACCGGGGCACGACGGTTATCCTAACTTTGCCGGCCAGCCGTTGGCAAGATCATAGCCAATAATGCAAGACGGGGTTAAACCACACGGCGCCTTTTATCCGCCATGCGAATAGCGTGAAAACGGCACACTTTTAAACCACCGCTATCAATGGCGGTCACACGTTTGGTCCAATATTCTAGTTCGGAAATTAATTCACCTGATATCTTCAACATTTCTGCTTTGCTCAGACTGCCGATAAACCGTATGAAGCCAGAAATCACCCATTTTTTATACTCTTGGGTGATGTCTTGCACCGGGCGCACATCCATATTTAGGTTTTGCAACAGGGCGATTTGGACCTGTGCAGGCCATAACTGAGGTGTGGCCCCGGGGGGTTCTGAATCAATCCAAGCCTGAACCGCCGGGTTCGGTGGATTGGTGTCTGGCAAAACCAACGTGGTGTACATCAGTTCACCATCCACCCGCAAGCTGTCGCACAAAGCCACAAACATGGCTTTTTTATCCACCACCGCCAAAGTTCCCTCAAAGGACAAAATACGGTCAAACGATTTTGGCTTGAGTTTCATTTCTTCCATCGTTGAATGGTGCACCGGGGCTTGTTTTTTAAGCCCAGCTTGGCGCATGGCATTGCCCGATATTTCGGCAAGTTCCGGGTCACATTCCAAGCTGGTGATCCAGGTGGCTGTTTGGTCGACAATGGTTTCATTAATGCCGCCCAAACCCGTGCCCAAAACCAAGGCGCTTTTTTTGCTGTCGAGTTCCAACAGCGGCAACATTTTTATAACTTGTTCGGCTCCACCCGGCGTAACGTAGCCTTCACCCCATAATTTTTCGACCACGTTCAAGCGCTTTGCCGGCCAAATCTTGCCTGCATCTGGGTCTGGCATATGTTTGGAAAGTTCTTCGGTGGTCAGTTTTTTACGAGGTTTGGGTTTAGGCTTGGATTGCGTGCCTCCAAATAAACCGCTGACCTTGCCCATTAAACTTTTTTTTGCAGCCGCTGCCATAATCTTTAGCCCTATCTTACCTCAATAATTTTAAGGCATTAATCACATGGATACAATTTAATGTGTGGGGCCTTGGCTTTTGTGTTCTTTTTGAGCGCGGATTTCATCTAAAATCCAGGCAATGGTCGGGTCGTCCAATTGGCCAATGGAACCTGCCAATTCATTGGCCAATTCCGTTGCCATGGAACTTAAGCCCGAGGTGTCGACGGTCACACGAGGATGCGATAACAACGCCAAACGTTTTACTTCATCCGCTTGATCCCAGATCAATTCAAAATATTCGCAAATTTGCATGATCAAGCCGGGTCCGGGTCGCCCGCGATTGCCATGTTCAAGCGCGGACAGGTATGCCGCAGATACGCCCAGCAACTGGGCCATCTCTTTTTGCGTTACCCCTTTGGCTGAGCGCAACGCACGCATTTTTTGTCCAAATGGTGTCATAAAGGCAGTTTTGCACACCATGACTTAGCCAAACGTAAAGATCTCGAAAATAACCCGTCGGTTTTTTAGATTATGTGACGTTTTTTAAGGCGCACATATAACGCCCCTTCGCCACCGTCTTTGGCGGCGGCATGTGTAAAGGCGGTTATGCGGCTGCGATTTTCGCCATCATTTAGCCACCGGGGCACGGCTTCGCGCAACACCCCGATCCGTCCATCCGCACGCGTCCCCTTGCCCGTAATTACCAACACTTCACGTTTGCCCGCATACCAAGCGCGGTCTAAAAAATCGACCAACGCCGGACGGGCTTCCGCTTGAGTCATACCATGTAAATCAAGGCGAGCTTCAATTTTCACCTTGCCACGGCGCAATCTTTTCGCCGTGGATTTATCCAAACCCGGCTGATCACCATGGCTTAATTCTGGTAAAGGGGCCATGTGAATGACGTCAGGGCGCGGTCTGGATTGAGTAATCGGACGGACGGGAGCAGGCGGCTTGGCGCCTGTTTGATTGGGGGGTAAATCTCGGCCCAACATGGGGGCCACGGTTTTTTTCACAGCAACCCAAAGCGCCGCGTCTTCGGCGGGGGTTTCGGATTTTTTTTTCGGACGTTTGCGTTTAATTTTTTTCATTAATCTACAAAATAACCAATTTCCGAGGACCATGCGCGCCCAATAACATGGTTTGTTCGATATCCGCCGTTCGGGACGGCCCTGTTATCCAATTCACCGTGCGTGGCAATTGATCGTTTTCGTATAATAATTTTTGCCACACCGCTTCATAATTGCCCGCAATGTCTTGTTCATGTAAGACCACAACGTGTACATCGGGCAAAAAGTTTAAGGTCGTTGGGGCATCTTTTCCCGATCGTAAAACCAAAGTTCCGGTTTCAGCAACGGCGCCAAAAGCCACCGATACGGCCACATCATCATCGGCCGCGCCACGGCCAAATTGAACCTTTAAGCCCGTCCAATCCAACCCTTGCAGGTCCGGATGGGGGGCCACTTTAACCTTTAAAGACGTGCCTAAAATCTTGACCACAGCGGCGGGAACGCTGCCTAAATTTTGTACACGTACCACTTCGGCCAAACTATATTTTGCTTCCGCAACAAACATGTTGGTGCGGTCTTTTCCCTTGGCTTGACCCCGTTTGGGGATCAAAGCCAAAACACGATTGCGCGGGCCGGGGCGACCAGCCTTTTTCAAACGGCCGAGGATTTCTGTGCGGGCTGAACTCATCTTTCCCCCCGTTTATAACGATCCATAAACGTTGAGCCTTGGGGGCTGGGCAAATCATAGGGGCGCATTTTACCCAGCCATTTTAAAATTACCACCGCCGGGCGCACCACCAGACGGTACAATGCCGGGCGCACAGCCAACCATGCCCACACATTCAAACCAAGGCGGTGCAAGCCCCCCGGATGCCCGGCGTCATAGGCCCGACCGCGCCAGGTGCGCAACAATTTCGGCAAAGGAATGCGCACCGGACAGACCTCTTCACACCGTCCACACATGGTGCAGGCATTGGGCAACAGGTGGGCTTCGTCGACACCGACAAAATGCGGCGTTAAAATAGACCCGATGGGGCCTGGGTACACCCAACCATAGGCATGCCCGCTGACTTTTGCGTAAATGGGACAATGATTAATGCACGCCCCACAACGGATACAACTCAACACATCGTGCAACGGTCCGCCCAAAAGTTCTGAACGGCGATTGTCCAACATCACCATATGAAATTGACTTGGGCCGTCTAAATCGCCGGCCCGTTTGGCGCCTGAAAAAAAGGTCGTATAGACACTCATTTCCTGACCCGTGGCGGTGCGCGCCAAAAGCCGTAAAATCGTATCTGCGTCTTCTAATGTGGGCACGACCTTTTCGATGGAACTTAGCGCAATGTGCACGCGCGGCAAACTTTGCGTTAAGTCGCCATTGCCTTCGTTGGTGACAATCAAGCCCGTTCCCGTTTGGGCCACCAACACGTTGGCCCCGGTGATGCCCACGTCTGCGTTTAGAAATTTTTGCCGCAATTCTTGGCGCGCCTCATGGACCAACGACGTTGGTTCGGATAAATCCCGGTCTGGCGATTGTTCAACATGATGCTCTAAAAAAGTCTCGGCCACTTGTTCTTTGGAAATGTGAAACGCCGGAGCAATAATATGGCTGGGCGGCTCGTCACGCAGTTGAATAATATATTCACCCAAATCCGTTTCAATGGGTTCTATGCCATTTTTCCGCAATTGAGCATTCAGGCCAATTTCTTCAGCAATCATAGACTTGCCCTTGGTCACCGTTTTGGCCTCGACCGATTTGCAAATCTCAACGATGATTTGAGCCGCCTCAACATCGTCACGCGCCCAATGAACTTTCCCGCCCGCTTTGATCACATTGGCTTCGAATTGTTCAAGATAGGTGTCTAGATTATCCAGAGTGTGGGCTTTGATGGCCTTGGCACGATCACGCAAGTCATCATATTCCGGCAAACGTGACATGCCTTTAAGACGTTTTTTTTGAAACCCGTCCTTCAACGAGCGCGCCAGTTGGGCTTGTAAGCGATCGTTGTCGAGCGCTTTTTGGCGCCCTTCAAGAAATCATGACACAGCGGTTTATCCTGGGTGAAAAAAGTCATGTGCCTTCATCCGCAAGACCGGGACCATCGGCCATTCCCGCCAAGATCTCGGCAATGTGAAAAACGCGTACCTTTGATCCGGCTTTTTTTAACTGGCCCGCTTGTTTCACCAAACAGCCCAAATCCGCCCCGGTCAAAACCTCGGCCTTGGTGTCTTGAACACATTCGATTTTGGTTTTGGCGATGGCATCAGAAACATCGGGAAACTTTATGGAAAACAACCCGCCAAACCCGCAACAGGTTTCGGTATCGGAAAGCTCATTCAGCGTAAGTCCACCCACCGCCGCCATTAATTTGCGCGGCTGATCCACCACATTTAATTCCCGGCGCGACGTACAGCTGTCGTGATACGCAACGGTGTGTTCAAAGGTCGTTATGTTTTGCGAAAGGTCCAGATGTTCGGCTAAGTATTCCGTCAGCTCAAAGGTTTTAGCCGCCAATTTTTCGGCGCGCAGCCGCCAGGCCTCATCGTCTTTGAAAACGTCCACGTAATGCATGCGAATCATGCCCGTGCACGATCCAGACGGGGCGATCACATGGTCAAAGTCTTCAAACGCATTGATCACGGCGCGCGCAATAATTTTTGTGTTTGAAAAATCACCGGAATTATAAGCGGGCTGACCGCAGCACGTTTGTTGATCGGGTACCACCACCTGGGCTCCGGCACGTTCCAACAAACGCAACGCTGCAAAACCCACCGATGGACGCATTAAATCCACCATGCACGTTATAAAAAGCCCAATTTTCGGCGGTTTTTTTTGAATCATAATCTTAACCTAACGGAGAAACAGAATGGGGCAAGAAAATATAATAACGGCCCGGGTACTTCATATTGCCGGCGCGTTTGGTGGCGCGAGTGCCGGATCCAAAAAAGATATCCCCGCGCACCACACCTTTGATGGCTCCACCCGTATCTTGGGCCACCATCAAATGGTTGAAGGGCG
>JAESSV010000246.1 GCA_016763895.1 Magnetovibrio sp.
AACTTCAATATGGTGTCTCACATGTACAGTCGCTTGCTGCGGCTTCCCTTGCCATATTTCGAAGCCCGCAAGGTCGGTGATATCACCAACCGACTGGAACAGCATGAACAAATAACGGAGTTCATTACCGAAGACGGCTTGGATACATTTATCAACCTGCTGACGGCTGTGGCCTTTGCGATTTTGATGTTCATGTTCAATGTGTGGATGTCATTCGCGGCCATTGGCTTTTTATTGTTGAACTTTTTTGTTGTGCGTTACATTTCGCCACGTCTGCGCCAAGTTGAACGTGAAAGCTTTGTTAAAGAGGCCGACCAAGAAAGCCATACCATTGAATCGCTTCAAGCTGCAGGTACGTTGAAAACTTTAGGGGCGCAGCACCAGTCTCGTTGGAAATACGAAAACAACTTTGCTGCCGTTGCTAATCTGGAATTTAAAGAAGCCAAACTGAGCCAAGTGGCGGGGATTATCACCACCATGCTGGACAGCCTGGGCGATGCCGCCATTTTGTTCCTGGGTGGGTATTTTGTCATGGATGGCCAAATAACGATTGGCGACTTAGTGGCCTTTCAGGTCTTTGCAAATGGTGTACAGGGGCCGATAGAGGCGTTGGTGGGTAAATGGGATGAAATCCAGGAAGTCCGTATCGCCGTTGAACGCATGAACGATGTTTTGGAAAAAGAACCGGAATTCCCCGACGAAGACAGCCCAGAGGCACAAGAGTCTCAAAAAGTTCATCTGCCCCGTTTGTTGGGACAAATTGAATTTTCGAACGTTACATTCCGCTATGAACCAGACGATCAATCAAACGTGATTCAAGCCGTTTCTCTGAATATCGAACCTGGGCAAAAAGTTGCGTTCGTTGGTGCCAGTGGTTGTGGAAAATCGACATTGATCAAACTCCTGTATGGGTTCTATCCATTGTCCAGTGGGCAAATTTTTATGGATGGGTTCAACCAACGGGACGTGACGTTGAAATCTTTGCGCAAACAAATTTCTATGGTTCCGCAAACAAGCCTCATGATGCATGCGACCGTGCGTGACAACATCGCCATGGCAAGGCCCTCGGCAACGCTGGATGAAATTATCGAAGCCGCTGAACTCGCCCAGGCCCATGAGTTCATCACCAAAATGCCAGGCGGTTACAACGCGATGCTGGATGAACGGGGCACAAACCTTTCAGGTGGGCAACGCCAAAGATTATGTCTCGCCCGTGCGTTCTTGCAGCACGCCTCTATTTTGGTGTTGGACGAAGCCACATCCGCTTTGGATGTTGAAACTGAACGGCTGATTATGGACAACATCAACACTCAGTTTAAAGATAGGACTGTTTTGATGATTGCGCACCGCTTGTCGACCATTCGTAAGGCCGATGTCATTGTGGTTCTCAACAACGGGCTTATTGCTGAACAAGGCACACATGATGAATTGATGCATCACAAGGGCCTGTATTATTCCCTTAACGGCCAACACCAGGCTGCAGAATGATGATCATTCTGCATTCATAACCACGACTCGATCAGCATAATATTCCAAATCATCATCGAGTAAGGCTGCGCGCAAAAAGTCAGCATACTCGTCAAATTCAGGTTCAATACGATCAGCGACCAGAACAAGGGTCCATTCTAAATCTTCTTCAATTGGCCCAGCAAGAGTTCCGGGCGTGGCCGATGTGATGGTCTTGCGAAAAATTTCGGGTAATTCAAGTCGTGTAAAGTCACCAAAAAAACCACCCATGGCACGCGTTTCGCGGTCTCCATATTTGACGACGGCTTCGGCAAAACTAATCTTTTCATCTTGAATGGCAACGCTGACATCTTGCGCTTGTTTGGCATTGTCGAAAGACAAGGTGAATAGGTAGTAAGTTGTTTCATCACGTACAATGTCATCGAAGGCTTCTTTGATATCCGTGTCTTTGATCAATGCAGACAGTTTTTGGCGGCAGGCTTGAATTTCGCAAAAAAGGCGCAAGGCTTCATCTGTGATCAGCTGATTTTGGCGCCATTGCAGAACAGTCGATTCGCGTTCCAGCCCGGTTTCACGGCGGTATGCATCAAATTCGGCTTGGATGTCTTCATCTGAGACACGCACATTCTTAGCGCGGGCCATTTCGATCAAAGCAAAATGATCTTTGAGAGATTCTCGAACGTCATAACCATCAAGCAACAGTGCCAGTGTCTGGGTATCATTTACGGTTAATTCTGTCGCATTTACAGTAAGATAAGAACTATCATTCATGTTCTGGAAACCTTTGATTAATCCGGTATATCATTACATTCTATCGCACTCGTCACCATTCGCCCAAGAATAAACTAATTGGCGATATTCAGGGCGAAAAATTGTTCCAATTATCTGATCTAACCTGTTATAGACAGATGATTCAAACGCGTGATGAAGGCTCGGGGACCCCATATGTTGCACAGACCAAAAGGGGGAGCTCGCTTAGCTGTAATGTCCGCCCTGTGCACGGTATTATTTGCAACTATATCAGTTGCACAAAGTCTAGATGAAGTTTTGTCGCACACCTACGCTGAAAATCCGAGGATCTTATCCGCGCGTGAGACCTTAAAGCAAACCAACGAGAATATTTCCCAAGCACATTCAAATTTTTTGCCCAACTTAAGTGCTTCGCGCAGTTATGGGCGCACAAACACACGAACCGTTGAGGATCGTAATTCGTCAGGTTCCGTCACACGCACCGATACGCTGTCGCTTTCTCAGAACATCTTTAATTATTCCCACATTGCCCAACTTAAAAAAGCCGACCGGGAAGTGGGTGCACAACGTATGCGTTTGCAAGCCAGTGAACAAGATATTTTGTTGCAGGCAATCACAAGCTATATCGATGTTCTTAAAGCCTTGAATGTCATTGATCTACGACACAGCAATATGAAGGTGATGCAGGCGCATTTGAAGTCGACGAAAATTCAATATGAACTGCGACGGCGCACCAATACAGATTTGGCCCAAGCGAAATCCAGACTGGCGAAAGGCCGCGCGGATTTAGCGTCAGCTCAGGCAACATATGACAAATCCCGGTCTAAATTTATGCAAGTTAATGGGTATTATCCGCAACAGCTTAAAATGCCGTCGTTTAAATATAAGTTGCCTGAAAGTCCTGATGAGGCACAAGAGAACGCTCTTTCGGACCACCCAAATGTGTGGGCGGCCAGTCTTGACGTTGATGCGGCCCGTGCGGAAATCAGTGTTAAGCAAGGTGAACGTGCCCCCAATCTGGCGCTCTCAGGAAGTGTCGCCAAAGCCAACACCATGAATAAATCCAGTGCGAATTCCGACACACTGACTTCTGCGGTCACGCTCACCCTGACGGTGCCGTTGTTTCAGTCTGGTGTTGAATATTCCAATGTACGCACTGCCAATACGGGGCTACGCCAAAAACTTTACGATTTGGACCAAGCCCGCAGAACCGCCAAGGACAATGCTCGTCAG
>JAESSV010000016.1 GCA_016763895.1 Magnetovibrio sp.
AAAAAGCCCAAAGACACCAAAAGGGACGGTTAAAAGCGGGTTGCCCGTGAAAACAAAACCGGCCGGAACGTCGCCTGTTCCCGTGGTGGTCAAACACTAATTTTGCTTGGTGTTTGGCCCGGCAAAGCCTGACTTTTGCCTCTGGTTAGGCAAAGCCTGACTTTTATGTGTGGCTAGGCAAAGCCTGCCTTTGGGTTAAAACTGCCTATTAATGTTTGAATTTTTCTGAAATTAGACGAAAAACAAAACATTAAGATGACGTCGTAACCATATGATTTATATGGAAAATTTATGTTTCTTGATGTAACTTCTGAAGTTGGCATGCCTTATGCACAGTTAACATGCATATGAAATTCCCGGTTGTTTTGGGATCGCAATTTTAGGAGAAAACAGATGACTGTAGACGTATCCTTGGGTCGTAAATTTAATGCCAATCATCAGTTGGCGATCATTTTAACACGTCATTTGGGCGTGCTTGGCGCTCGTAAAACGGCCAACAAAAATGGCTGGAAAGGTGTTTTGGCGGCTTTGGAAGAACAAGACACCATCATCACTTTACCTGTTTAACAACGGTTGGACCAGTTTAACAACGGTTGGACCAGTTTAACAACGGTTGGACCTGTTTAACCGCTGTTGGCCCCGTTTAACCGCGGTTAGCGGACGCTGGGGCAGGGTGCTTCTCGGGAAATGCGGGTTTGACCGGGTCCTCGAAACGGTAACAGCAACTGGGTTCCCGGTTGCAGGTTGAATTCCCGTTGGGTTGGCGTGCCCACAACGCCGCCCGGGCGCTTGCGCTGGACCTTGGCGATCATACAGACCTTGCATGTGTTTATAATGGTTTCGCGGCGCACTTGGGGATTGCGCACCAAACGAATGCATTTGTTAATGGCGATCGCATTCGCAGAATTTGCAAAAACAATTGTGCTTAAGGTAAAGGCTGTGACAGCCCATTTCATGTGATTCTTCATGTCTGTAGTTTACGCAATATCTGGCGTTTGTCGATACGGACTTTCTGTCATTAATATTTTATGTTCTTGAACAATGGCCTGGCGTTCGTGTTGTAAGAATGAAGACACGGCTTGGCGGAAATTTTCATCCGTGATGAAGTGTGCCGAATGGGTGAGGGTGGGAAGGTAGCCGCGCGCAATTTTATGTTCCCCTTGAGCCCCGGCCTCAACGCGTTGTAGCCCAAGCTCAATGGCCGCTTCAATGGCTTGGTGATAACAGAGCTCAAAATGCAAAAAGCGTACGTCTTCTGAAGATCCCCAATACCGTCCATACAAGGCTTCTTTGCCAATGAAATTTAAGGCGCCCGCGATTATGTGATCCCCGCGCAAGGCCATCACCAGCAAAATTTGGTCCGCCATACGTTCGCCGATCAATTGGAAAAATTCCCGGTTTAAGTAAGGTTGACCCCGTTTTCGGGCCCCCGTATCACAATAAAAGCCGTACATGGCGTCCCAGTGGCAAGGTTGTATGTCTGCGCCTTGAAGTTTTTGAATGGTTATCGTTCCACCGTCTAAGGCTTCGCGGCGTTCTTTTTTCAAGGCCTTGCGCTTGCGCGATGTCAAGGCGGCTAAGAAGTCGTCATAACAACCATAGTTGTTGTTACGCCAGTGGTATTGAAGGCCCAAACGGTGCAAAAATCCGGCTTTGAGCAGTGTGTCTTTTTCCGGCTCGTTTAAAAAATTGAGATGCACAGAACTTAAATGCGCTTGTGTCGCAAGGCTGGATATCGATTGGATCAATTGAGCCTGAAGAGCTTTCGGCGCGCTTGGATGCAGCAACAGTTTCGGTGTTGTCACGGGCGTAAAGGGAATGGCCGAGATCAACTTGGGATAATATTGCCCCCCCGCGCGTTCATATGCTTCGGCCCAACCCCAGTCAAAAATATATTCGCCTTGGGAATGGGACTTTAAATACAATGGCATACAGGCCATAACCAAGCCAGATTTATGGCGAATTACAACATGGCGAGGAGCCCAGCCCGTTTGAGCGCTAACCGAGCCTGAATCTTCTAAACAGCTTAAAAAGTCGTAACCCACAAACGGGTTGTCCACGCCCGCGCACGCCATCCAAGCTGAACGGTCAATGTCTGCTATGCGTTCAATGATCTCAATTGAAAGGTCTTCTTGTTCATTTGGCATGTTCCTAAAATGATCTGTTTTTAAGCATGTGACAATCGCAATTATTACGAGTAGTCTTGTGGAGAATTTCTTTTTAGAACTTTGATTGGGATGAAGTTATGATTCCAGAGCTTCCAAGTGCGTTTGCGATATTAGAAACATTTGCGGCACTCGCCTTTGTTTTTTTTATGATGAGTTTGATTTGCAGCTCGGTCAATGAGGCGATTTGTTCGTTGATCAATCTGCGGGGCCGAAAACTCAGGCAAGGCATTTCGAAAATTCTCAATGATGAGAATGTCGATGAATTATTTTACCACCACCCGCTTGTGGCAAGCATGACAAAAAAATCTGGAGGGCAGGGGCTTCCCTCAAAAATCCCGGCCAAAACCTTTGCCATCATCATGATGAACTTGATCGATATTCAAGGTTATCCAAAAAAGGTTTCCTCATCCAACGTGAACTCAAGAACCCTAAGCGATGATGTCGTTGGGGGGTTACAAGCCTTGTTGGAAGATGCAAATGGCAACCTTAATAAGTTTAGAGAAAACATCGAACATTGGTACGACGCATCCATGTTAGAGGTTGCGACGTGGTATAAAAGCCATGTTCAGTGCATCATGATGGTGATTGGATTTTTCTTGGCCATTGCCATGAATGTGAATGCAATTGCCGTGACCCAGGCGCTTTTAAAAAACCCCGAGACTCGGGCACAAATAATTGATTTGGGCCAAAAGGTTGAAAAATCTCAACAGGCTGGAACGGAAACAACAGATGCTGTCGCTCAATTTAAGGATCAAGTTTCGGTCTTAAAAGGTTTGCAAATGCCCATTGGCTGGGAAGGCGATACATTTGACAAACTCATGAGCCGGGACGGTTGGGTTATGGTTTTAGGTTGGTTTTTGAGCGGTATCGCGATTTCTTTTGGGGCGCCATTTTGGTTTGACCTGTTTAACAAATTGGTCGCTATTCGCACGGGTGTGAAAAGTTCCCAAAAGGATACGTAACCGGCTATTCGATTTCGAACAGACCCTCAACTTCGACGGCGACACCCAAGGGCAAGCTCAAAACACCAACCGCAGCGCGGGTGTGGCGGCCCTTGTCACCAAAGACTTCGGCCATGAGGTCCGAGGCCCCGTTGATGACTTTGGGATGGTCGGTAAAGGTCGGGGTACAGCTGACAAATCCGCCCAAGCGCACCACCCGTTTGACACGGTCTAAATCACCACCACATGCAGATTTAAGCTGGGCAATCAGGTTCAAGCCACACAATTTCGCAGCTTCGTAACCTTCTTCGATGCTAAATTCCTCGCCCACACGGCCCAAATACTTTAACTCGCCATCCAACAGGGTGATTTGCCCCGATATAACCACTAAATTGCCCGTCTGTGCGTACGGTACATAATTGGCGGCTGGGGCTGCGGCTTTGGGCAGGCTCAGACCAAGTTCAAAAAGGCGGTCATCAATAGCGGACATGATCAAAAACTCCGAAAAAGAACGGTTAAAATTTTGCGCACCATATAGGATAACAGCGATATGCCAACCCCCCTTGCACAGATTAACGCATAAGCGTAAATCAGGGCTTATCTATTTTTAAGAGGATCACGAAGTATGTTTGACGTAAATGAGTATTTCGACGGAGCTGTAAAGTCCATCGGGTTCCAAGGTAACACACTTCCCGCCACTGTGGGTGTTATGGCTCCGGGGACCTATGAATTTTCCACCAGCCAGCACGAAACCATGACCGTGGTCAGTGGCGCCTTGGCGGTGCGGCTTCCCGGTCAAACGGATTGGACCACGCATGAATCGGGCTCAAGTTTTGAAGTTCCGGCCAACGCTAGCTTTACCCTTAAAGTCAAACACGATACGGCGTATCTGTGCACTTATGCCTAAGAAAAATACCGGGTTTGTATCCCTTGCGACTCGTTGATTTTAGGCGAGTCGCAGGCATCTGATCGGACAAGAAAATTGACCGATTCGCTGAAAAATGAAATACTGCAGACTGAATCCATTTTATGGAGGCAAGAATGCCTCAAAAAGCTTTTCATTGGTTAGCCATATTTTCTGTTCTCAGCCTTGTTCTTGCGGGGTGTGCTGTGCCGACCTCGATGAAAGTCGCGTCCCTTGCGCTTGACGCATTTTCTTATGTCGGCACTCAAAAATCAGTCATGGATCACGGCTTGTCGCTGATCAGCGGTCAAGATTGTGCCATGTTGCGCTTGGTCACCGAAGGCAGCGCATGTCGTCGATATGAGTCTACTCGCATAGACTTCAACGGCAATCTTACGCCCGATGAAACGCAAAGTTTTTGGTCCAGAATAACCGAATGCGATACCGTGAAAATAGAACATGAACTTCCCGCCAAAGATGAACTTTGGGCCTGTGCCCAGCGGTTGGTCGACAAATTTGGTGATTTTGGGGCTCTGGACTATGCCGACAAACGCATTGAACGTCTGGTCAACAGTTTGCGAACGGATGACGCCGGAATTTGGACCGCCATACATCTTGCCGTGCGCCAAAACATCGACGCTTCTTACGGTCGCGTGGTCACGCGTTAAACGTTAGTGTTGTTGCGCTGAAATTGGCAAACGGACAGTATAAGTTCTGAAAATTAAATCGTGTTGTAAAACATGCGCCCTGATGACGCCCTGATTTCGGCCTGATTACGGCACAGGATCAGTTCTGCGCGGCTGCATTGCGTTGGGCCTTAACCCGAACGCGCAGAGCCCCGTTTTGCAGGACCATAAGAGGCTCCTTGATTTCGTCCCCCCATGCCCTTCTTGGCTTGAGCTCCCGGATTAAATTGACCTCCGGTATCATTGGTTTGGTCAGCATCGGTTTTATGTGCCGCACGTTTTTTTGCCAATTTCAAAGCATTGGCTTTCGCACGTTTGCGGGCTCGTTCTTTAGACATATGTGATGGCCTTTGTCGTTATCATGAATATTCAGAGCGTGGCGAGCGCGTCACGAAGACGTTGAGCTCGCCACTTTTGCCCCATAATTTTTTGATGTTAGATGATCTTAGGGTGCATTTACAATTTTAAATGTTTTTTACATCCGCTAAAAATCCATCAACTTTTTGTTTAAGGGCTTCTGCTTCTGTTGAAACCTCATTGGCAACCGTCAAGACTTCTGCGGCGGCGGCTCCTGTTTGGCCTGCGGCCTGAGTTACACCGGCGATGTTTGAAGACACGTCAGCTGTGCCATTGGCGGCTTGTTCAACATTGCGGGCAATTTCCTGTGTCGCCGCACCTTGCTCTTCTACTGCTGCCGCAATGGCCGAAGCAATTTCATTCAGTTGGTTAATGGTTCCGCCAATATTGCCGATTGCGGCAACGGCATTTTGTGTTGCACCTTGAATCCCCGAAATTTGAGCGCTGATTTCTTCGGTCGCTTTCGCCGTTTGATTGGCAAGGTTTTTGACTTCAGACGCCACAACTGCAAATCCCTTACCGGCGTCACCGGCTCGTGCAGCTTCAATCGTTGCATTCAAGGCGAGAAGGTTTGTTTGATCGGCAATATCCGTAATCATTGCGACAACTTCACCGATTTTATTGGACGCATCGGCCAGGCCTTGAATTTCAGCATTTGTGCTTTCAACTTCGAGAACGGCTGTGCTGGATATGGTCGTGGATTGTGCCACTTGCCGGGAAATTTCTTGAATGGAACTCGATAATTCTTCCGATGCAGACGCAACGGTTTGCACGTTGGAAGATGCTTCTCCTGAGGCCGCGGCGACGGTCTGAGCCTGTTGAGAGGTTTGTTCAGCCGTTGTCGAAAGGCTGTTGGCTGTTGCTTCCATTTTTGTGGTTGATAAAGCTACAGTTTCTAAAATACCTGTCACGGAACTTCCAAATTCTTTCGTAATGTGTTCCAGCTTTTGGGTGCGTTGTTCCCGTTGTTCCCGCGCGGCTGACCGTTCGATTTCCATCTGTTCATTCTGGATCATGTTTTCCTTGAAAACATTGGTCGCCTTGGCCATTTCGCCAATTTCGTTGGGGGTGTCTTGTCCTTCAATAATGATCGACGAATCCCCACCGGCCAACCGTTGCATCGTATCGGTAATGTTACGGATGGTCGTCGCAAGGATACGCCCTGTGTATGTGGACAGCGCAGCCACAATAAGGGTGGCAATAAACATCAAAATGTACATGGTCTGGGCCGTGTCTTGTTCAATCTTTACCGCCAAATCCGTTGCGTCTGAAAAATCCATAGCAGAATTTTCGCTAATGGCCTTCATAGCCGGAACGGATTTTGCAAACAATTTGCTTAAGGCAGCCGTGTCCGGAACCAATTGCAAACGAACGTTTGCCGCAGCCTTAAAGTCTTTTTGATAGGCGGCCATTTTTTTGGAAATATCAGCTTTACCAAAGGCTGGAATCGTACTCGCCGCCAATCCAGCGTTAAATTCGGCAACCCGCTGATCCATTTTTCCGATGTATTTATCAAGGACGCGCATAAAGAAATCTTTTTCATGACGGCGCATCATTAACATCGTAACCATCAGGCTCGGTTCATTGAATTCCTTGAGCTTGGTTTCCACCTCATGAACGGATTTTCGCAAGGACCCCCGCAGACCAGATTTTGGGTCCAAACCAAATGTGTTCCAGCCCTTTGTGACCTTGGCAAACTGATCGACATAGGCGGAAAAATTTTGATCTAAAATGTCTAAATTTGCGACTGTTTCAGCTTCTGAATGGAATTTCCGTAATTCTTCAATTTGCGGTTTTGTTTCGGCAACAATTTCCGCATGCTTTTTCGTGTATTTTACGTTCAGGCGCAGCAGAAAGTCTTTTTCTGCTCGACGGGCATTCAAGAAATCATAAGAAAGTTCATCAATTAAGTCTTTACCCTCGCGAATATGGGTGGCGTCTTCCATCGCCGCTTCCATCTTTTGCATACTGACGTAATAGACTGCACCCACGGTGATAAAAGCAAAGACTGCGACTCCACTGATCATGATTATTTGCGACATCACGCGCAGATTTTTTACAAAAGACATAATTTATTGAACCTTTTCTTTAGAAAATTGATAAACTGAATACTTGCCAAAATGATACAGAATTGCATGGCCTGGTGATAGGATTAATTTGAAAATTCTTAACGCATTTAGGGTTTGACCTTAAGGGATGACGGCGTTGTTGTGCGCCCCAAGCTCCTTTCCGTTAGGAAAGAGCCCGGTTTTTATAACAACAGGAAAGGTCTAGGACCGTATTTGAGTTAGACTTTCTTTACAAAACAAGACTTTAGACCCATGGGGCCAACGCCGGGAACTTTACAGTCTATGTCATGGTCGCCGTCGACTAAGCGAATGTTTTTGACTTTTGTGCCGACTTTAACCACGGATGATGATCCTTTGACTTTAAGGTCTTTGATCACCGTGACGGTGTCGCCATCCGCCAATAGGTTGCCCACAGCGTCTTTAATCTTGGTGAGGTCAAGGCCATCACTTTCATCGCTATTGTCGCCGCTGTCTTTGGCCCATTCGTGGGCGCATTCTGGGCAGATCCAAAGTGGGCCGTCTTCATAGCTGTATTCGGAATTGCATTTGGGGCAGTTTGGGTTGGAATCCATGTTTTTTTTCCTTTTTCGCGAAGAGGGCGCAGCGAAAAATCGCATACGCCCTCTTGCTTTGGGGTCATTCTTTAACAAACAGCAAACAACAGGGGCTTAAGAACAGCCCGTGGTGCCGCCGCAAGTGTCGCATTTAAGGCATGTGCCGTTGCGCACCAGTGTGAAGTTACCGCATTCTGGGCAGGCGTCTCCGGCGTAGCCTCGAATACGGGCTTCGCGGACACGTTCCATATGGATGTCAACGGTTTCCACCAAGGTCGATTCAACGCTAACTGCGCCAGCAGAACTGCCGGACAAAGCTTGAGGAGCAGAAGCTCCCCCGGCTGCGGCTGCGGCTTCTGTCGCTTCGGCTTGCACGGGTGCTGCTTTTTTCTTTTTACCCGCGGCGCCACCTTTGATCAACGTGAGCTTTTGTGACCGCACAAAGCCTTGAGAGGTTAGTTTTTCAACGGCACTGATCGCGTTGTCCACAACATCCATGTCGCTTTCGTCATGGCCGGCTCCCATGGCATCCGGCATCAAATCCGCCGGTTTTGCATGGGCAAGGTCGTTGCGTTGCAAGTAGCTGACGGCCAATTCGCG
>JAESSV010000247.1 GCA_016763895.1 Magnetovibrio sp.
AACCGCCGTTCGGATCATTTCGACCAAACGATCTTGAGCATCTTTGCGATTGGCCACTTGGGTGCGAAACGTTGACGCGGTGAGCACGATCACCCCGTCTGAGGTCATGCGCCGCCCCGCCAATTTTTTAAGACGTAAAGACACCGCATTCGACAATGCTTTGCTGTGGCGCGCATCAAAACGCAATTGTACCGCTGACGATACCTTGTTGACGTTTTGCCCCCCTGAACCCGGGGCCCGAATAAAGCTTTCTTCAAGCTCATCAGGCGACAAAGAAATGGTGCTGGTGATTTCGATCATGGGGCAGTTTAGCCTAACTGAATAAAGGCTTGGGTTAAATTTTCTGAATTCCCAAATATTTGTTATACTATAAAGAGTGCTTGTGAAAGGGGTGCTTATCATGTCCGAAAAACGTCTTAGTGATGCCGTCGTAAAGGCCCACCAGATTGCCTGTTTTGAAGGCAAAAAAGATATTGCTCTGTTGCTGTTTGAAGCTTTAGAGCTGGAACTTACCCGTATTGGCGGTGTAATAACCGATCGTCGCGAACAAACCGACCTGATTGAAGGCGCCTTTGACCTCCACGAAAAAACCTTCGATCCCATAGATCCGAGTGAACAAAAAACAGGGTTTTAGGGTTGTATTTTTATCCTTTAATTCCGATTCTCTACAAAATTCACTTTAAAAGTGTTTAAAAGAGGATTTCAAGTTGCACTTATAACCATATGATTTTGTTTGAATAAAACTATTTTATTCAGAATTATATATACAAACTTCCTTTAAGTCAGGGATAATACTGTGTGTGATGAGCGTCACCATCCTTACATTTACTTTGCATCTAAGCACTTTGGCAGATGCAATGGTGCGTCAGAGCAATGGGGCTTGTCCCATTTTGGATGTAAGGAGTTGGATTTATGGATTTCCATTTTTTCAATAAACCGAAAGGTGTGTTTGTTCGTAGCTATGAGCGCACACGGTTAGGCCACCGAGAACATGTTTGTTCTCATTGGCGGTCTTGGCCTAGGCAGTTAGAGCTGCCGTTTTAAGGGTCGATGTAAATCGGTGGCGTTCACCACATTTTTAATTCAACCAGTAGAATCCATATCAAGTGTCCTGTCCAGTCCAAACAAAAAATGTTCCTTTACATGTTTAAGAGCAAAATTGGTGGACTCTTTCAATGACTTAAGGATCAGAAATCTGAAGTGGGGCTGTTTTTTATGGCGAACGCCGTTCTCTTGTAAATATTTACAGCGTTGTGCGACAAAAGATTCGCTCTTAAATGGCTCCACAAAAAAAGCCCGAAGCTTTTGGCTCCGGGCTTTTTTTTTAAACGGGGTATATGGCGTTTATCTTTTGCCGCCGCGTGCTTGGCGTTTGCGGATGTTGGGGTCCAAATAACGTTTGCGCATGCGGACGTTTTCGCGTGTGACTTCAACTTGTTCATCGTCTTGGATGTATGAAATCATTTGTTCCAGGCTTAACGAACGGGGTGTGGTCAAGCGCACGGCTTCGTCGGTGCCCGATGAACGCACGTTGGACAATTGTTTGCCCTTCATGGGGTTCACTTCCAAATCACCGGGGCGAGAATGTTCGCCGATGATCATGCCTTCATACACTTTGATTTGCGCGCCCAAGAACAATGGTCCACGCCCTTCTAAATTAAACAACGCATAAGGAACCGTGGTTCCGGCACTGTTGGAAATCAACACGCCATTGCGACGACCGGGAAGGGGGCCGGCAAAGGGAATGTAAGAATGAAAGGTGCGGGCCATGATGCCTGTGCCACGGGTTTCGGTGAGGAATTCACCCAAATATCCGATCATGCCACGGGCGGGAACATGGAACACCAAACGGGTCTTGCCGCCGCCAGAGGGGCGCATATCAATCATTTTACCTTTGCGAAGGCTCAGGGCCTCAACAACGATGCCAGAATATTCTTCATCAACATCTGCGGTCACTTCTTCGAGGGGTTCATGCTTAACGCCATCGATTTCTTGCATCACAACGCGGGGCCGCGATACGGTCAGCTCGAACCCTTCGCGGCGCATTTGTTCGATCAACACGCCCAATTGCAATTCGCCACGTCCGGCAACGTCAAAGCCATCGGAGCCTTCGCCATCGGTGATGCGCAAGGCCACGTTGCCTTCGGCTTCGGCAAACAAGCGATCGCGGATCATGCGCGACGTAACTTTGGTGCCTTCACGTCCGGCAAGCGGGGAATCGTTCACCGCAAACATCATGGACAAGGTTGGTGGATCAACAGGTTGGGCTTCCAAGGCGGAGGTGATCGCCGTATCGCACAAGGTGTCAGCCACCGTGGCTTTGGACAGACCTGCAATGGCCACCAAATCGCCGGAATGCACTTCGTCCACGGGAACGCGGTCCAAACCTTGAAAGGCCAACAGCTTGGAAACACGCCCGGTTTCGATCACTTCACCCGCCGCGTTCAAGGCTTTCACGGTCATGCCCATCTTGGCGGTACCGGAATGCACACGCCCGGTCAGGATGCGGCCCAAGAACGGGTCGGATTCCAATGTTGTCGCCAACATAGAAAAGGGCTCATCGGGGATTTGGGTCGGAGCGGGGACATGTTCCAAAATGGTGTCAAAAATGATGTCCATGTTGTCTTGAGGACCATCCGGCGTAGCGGTGGCCCAGCCGTTTTTTGCCGAAGCAAAAATGGTGGGAAAATCCAATTGATCGTCCGTGGCGTCCATGGTGGAAAACAGATCGAAAATTTCGTCTTGAACTTCGTAAGCGCGCTGTTCAGGCTTGTCGACTTTGTTCACAACAACGATGGGTTTCAAGCCAAGTTTCAAAGCTTTGCCGGTCACAAACTTGGTTTGCGGCATGGCGCCTTCGGCGGCGTCAACCAACAACAATACACCGTCAACCATGGACAAGATGCGTTCGACTTCACCACCAAAGTCGGCGTGACCCGGAGTATCGACGATGTTGATGCGCGTGCCTTTCCATTCGACCGAAGTCGGCTTGGCGGTGATGGTGATGCCACGTTCGCGTTCAAGTTCGCCGGAATCCATCGCGCGTTCCGTCACGTTTTCGTTTTCACGGAAGGTACCCGATTGTTTCAGCAATACGTCGACCAGGGTGGTTTTACCGTGATCAACGTGAGCGATAATAGCGATGTTACGAATTTTCATTATACTTATATCCTTTAGGCCTTAGCCCAATTTAGATTTCACCACTTCGTCAAGCGGCGTTTCAGGGCGCGCGCCGAAGTGGCTGATGATTTCTGCGGCGGCGATTCCGCCCAAACGAGCACAATGGACCAAATCGTCTTGGCCCCCGTCCGTGTAGCCAAACAAGAAGCCAGCGGCATAGGCATCACCGGCCCCTGTTGTATCGATGACTGTTACGTTTGGTTCGGCGTCGACCACGTGGACTTCATCACCGGACACCACGACGGACCCATGGGATGAACGCGTTAATGCGGCAATATTGCAATGTCCACGCACGTGTTGCAAAGCCGCATCAAATGTATCGACTTGGTACAGGGCTTTGATTTCGTCTTCATTGGCGAACAAAATATCAATGTGATTTTCCACCAATTCCAAGAAACTTTCGCGGTGGCGATCCACGCAGAAGGGATCTGACAAAGACAAAGACACTTCACGGCCGGCATCGTGGGCTTGCTGAGCGGCTTTGACAAAAGCGGCTTTAGCTTCTTCGCGATCCCAAAGATAACCTTCCAGGTAGGTGACCTTTGCGTTTCGAACCACGTTGGTATCAACGTCTTCGGCCGACAATTCAACACAGGCTCCCAAAAAGGTGCTCATGGTGCGTTCGGCGTCTGGAGTGACGTTAATCAGGCACCGCGCGGTGGGTGGGCCTTCGGTGGCGGCTTCGGTTGGAAAGTCGACCCCAATGGCTTTGATGTCATGATTGAAAACCTTGCCCAACTGGTCATTTTTGACTTTGCCAATGAACGCCCCCTTGCCGCCAAGGCTGGCCAGGCATGCGATGGTGTTGGCCGCCGATCCGCCGGAACATTCAATGGCCGAAGCCATATCCTCATACAGTGTGTCGGCTGTGTCTGTATCGATCAAAGCCATGGTGCCTTTGGTCATATTGTGACGCGTCAAAAACGCGTCATCAGCTTGGGCCAAAACATCAACAATAGCATTTCCGATGCCCACCACGTCATAGCGTGCACTCATGGTATTCACTCCTTAACAATCAAAAAAAGGCTCTTTGTGGACCCTATTGGGCGCACGGAAAAAGGGAGCCTTGAATTTGGCGCAGTATAGCCATGACGGGCCGGGGAGCAAGAGCTATATTTTTCGGGGTTTTTTACGTACTTTTTATTCTAAAAGGGGCTCGCCTTTTGCGTCCCCAATGGCTCTCAAAAGAGCTTTTTGCAGGGTTTTGATTTTGCTGTCTTGATCGATTTTTAAACCAAAAATATCCCGCACATAAAAGACGTCGACAACCCGTTCGCCATAGGTTGAAATATGCGCGGACGTGATTTGCACGCCGCATTGGCTGAGGGTGGAAGAAATATCGTACAGAAAACCTTGGCGATTGCGGCCATTGACTTCAATCACGGTGGCTGATTTTGAAGCTTTGTTATTCACCAAAACCCGGGGCGGGACTTCGAACACTTCGGTGCGCGATGTCATGCGGCGGCTGCGTTCTTCGTCCAGTTCCTGTTTAAGGCGAATGCGGCCGTGAAGGGCGTCTTGGATGCGGCTCTTTAAGCGGTTTAAGCGCGCCTTACCCGTAAAGGCATGGCCTTCGATGTCTTGAATCCAAAACATATCCAGGGCCGTGCTATTGCTTAAGGTGGTGATTTTTGCGACCACGATGCTGGCCCCGGACAAGGCCATGGCCCCGGTGATGGCGGAAAAAAGACCCGGATGGTCGATGGAATGGATCAAGACTTCGGTAACGTCAATATGTTCCACAGCCCGGGTTTCAATATAAAGAGGCTTTTCGTCATTTTTGGCTTTCAGCACAATTGCCGCGTGGCGCGCCAAGGCCTCGGCTTCAAAAGACACGAAATAATTGGCATGGCCCAGGGCAATGAACCAATCAACGTCGTCGTCTGTCCACGGCGTTGTCGTTGCACATAGAATTTGGCGCAGACCCTTAAGGGTCTTTTGGGTCCGGGCGTTTCTGCGTTTTGAGGGCAAGGTCCCGGACATTTCTTCTTGGGTGGTGTAGTATAATTCCCTCAATAATGAAGCTTTCCAACCGTTCCACACCGTGGGCCCCACGGCGCGGGTGTCGGCCACGGTCAAAATCAATAACAAGCGCAACCGTTCCGGCGATTGCACCAAATCCATAAAATCTTTGGCCGTTTGCGGGTCGGACAAATCGCGTTTATAGGCGTTGCGGTTCATATCAAGGTGATGCAAAACCAGCCATTCAACGGTTTCCGTTTCGCCTTCGTTAAGGCCGAACCGGGGGCATAGTTTTTTCGCAATTTCGGCCCCGACGACGGCATGATCGCCGCCCCGGCCTTTGGCAATATCATGTAAAAAGACCGCGATGTAGAGCACACGCCGAGACTGAATATCGTGGATCACTTTGGTGGCCAGGGGATGATCATCGGCCAGCAAACCCCGTTCAATACGACTTACAATATCCACCGCGCGGATGGTGTGTTCATCCACGGTATAGACGTGGTACATGTCATATTGCATTTGCGCAGTGACAAAGCCAAAGTCTGGAATAAAGCGGCCCAAAACACCCGCCTCGCTGAGGCGGTTTAAGGATCGCCGAGGGCCTTTTTTGCTGCACAACATATCCAAAAACAAAGCATTGGCTTCTGGGTTTTGACGCTCCTTGCCTTTGATGAGCATGAGATTACGTTGCACCAGCCGCAAGGCTTCTGGATGGATGTCGAGATCGAACTTTTCGGCTTCGGCAAACAGGCGCAAGATTTTGATGGGGTCTTCTTGGAACACTTCAACGCCCACGACATTCAAGCGTCCGCGTTCCAATTTAAAGCCCGGGATTTGGTTTTTGCGAAAGTTGAAAGACGGCAAGTGGATGCGGGCTTTTTTGCGGTGTTGGTTTTCCAGCACCGCGCAAATGACCCGTGTTAAGTCCCCAACGTCACGGGCGGTCAGGAAATAATGCTTCATAAAGCGTTCAACCGCGCGACTGCCTTGGCGATCCATATACCCCATGCGTTGGGCGAGTTCAGTTTGAACATCAAAACTGATGGTTTCGTCTGGACGGTTAGAGATGTAATGAAGATGACAGCGCTCGGTCCACAAAAAGCGTTGCGCCTTGGAAAAACGTTGGGCATCAATGGTGTCTAATACATTGGCCTCAACAAGGCCTTTGACCGTGTCGACGCGGTATAAATATTTGGCGATCCACAGCAAGGTTTGCAAATCGCGCAAGCCGCCCTTGCCGTCCTTGAGGTTGGGTTCCAGCACATAACGGGTGTCGCCCATGCGGTCGTGGCGATCATCGCGTTCGGCCAGTTTTGCTTTGACAAATTCTGGCCCCGTGCCTTTCACAACACTGTTTTCATAGCTGTGTTCAAAGGCCTTAAACAACGCTATATCACCACACAACCAGCGGGCTTCTAAAAGGCTGGTGGAAATGGTGATGTCGGCTTTGGCCATTTCGACGGTTTCATTGACGGTGCGCGTGGCGTGGCCAACTTTAAGCCCCAAATCCCACAGCATGTACAGCATCCATTCCACCGCAGGCGTTAAGTCCTTGGTCTTGAAGGATCGGATCAAAAACATGATGTCTAAGTCAGATTGCGGGGCAATTTCGCCGCGTCCATAGCCACCTGTGGCAACAGCAGCCAGGTCTTTTTCGGTGAGTTCGGGGTAGGTGTGCGACAAGGTGAAATCAAATAAGGAGAGGATAATTTGATCCAGCAAATAGGCCCCGGCGCGCAGCGTCCCGGCGCCACTGGCTTCTTGAGCCTCAAAGCGGCGCTGAATTTCGCCGTGTCCCAAAGCCAGTTGTTGTTTGTACAGCGCAAGGACAGCGCTGCGCAATTTAGGCGTGGTAAAGTCCGCATCTGGCTCGGCGTTGGCGAGCCCAGCCAACTGTGCCACAAAAGCCTTGCGATCAAATATTTTCCGTGGATTTTTAACGTTTAAGCGCATTTTTCGTCCTTCGGTAGCATTCTGCCTTCCCTTCATTGTATAAAGGATAAATCGGTTTTGGTCTAATGGCTTGAGCCATCCAAAATATCTCAGGCCAGGACGCCTTCACTTTAGGCCTGTGGCGGAAATGAATTTACGTTTTGACAAAGCGGAAAGTCCGTAATAATTCCTTATATTTCAAAGCATTGGCAACATTATCCACGTTAAAGTTTATCCCGTCACACTTTCTTTTCCCAACGGATTTGCAAAAATAACGTCTGGGTTCCGTCAAAAGCTCTTGAAAGTGGATAGTACTTGCGGCAATCTTTTTTTCTCGCCATAGATGATTTGACCCAGCCAGAGATGATTTGACCCATCAAGAGATGATTTGACCCACCCCAGAGTGATTAGACCAAGCAAAGACAATAAATGAATGAGTCCTGACCCTAAGCACCCTTGTAAACCTGACCCTAAGCACCCTTGTAAAGACGAATGCATGCATTTGATCGCGTTGTCGAATCATATGGGCAAGACGCTTGATGCACCCTCCACCAAAAACGATGCGCCATTTCCCGGCGATTGGCGCAACCGGGCAAACGCATTGTTGGTGAATCCAAAATTGGAAAGCCTGGAAGGCGAATTGTTGTTGGACAATCTGGCTTTGGATTTGCGCCGCCGTTGGTTGCTACGTGCCCACGCGCGATCCGCCGCATATCTGATGTCGCCACCGCACAAACAAATAAAATTATTGCCGGGCGATGAACGTATTTCTTATCCCTATGATCGCTGGGTGCGCCCCGAGGCGTTGGAACGTCGCTTGAAGGCGCGCAAACCGGTGCCCGATGGCTGGGTGTCAGATGCCTGTGTTTTTTCAAATGGTATGGCGGCGCTCACCGCATTTTTACAGGCCTTTCGCGCCTTTGGCCACGACATGTGGAACATCCCCAAAGGCCCAATGTCCGTTCATGTTTTTGGCGGATATTTTGAAATTTCCAAGGCTCTTTCGGTGTTGTGCGATCAACATTTCCAAGGCCGCAAACATGCGTCACAACAAGGCTTGTGTAAATCCGTGGCCTTGGGCAAAACCGATTTGATTTTGATCGAACCGGTCACCGCCGACATTGATTTAGAAGTGTTCGACATGAGCGCTTTTGTCAAAGCTTTCCGGCAACGGCCCAAAGATCGTGGGTGCGTGATTTTGTTTGATACGTCGCTCAGCGGGGATGTGTTTCCCTTGGAACATTTCTGCAAGGAACTGGGCGATCATCCGCCCAATTTGGTGGCGAACATTCGGTCTGGCCTTAAAATGGATCAAGAAGGGCTGGAATTGTCCAATTTGGGGCTGATGACGTTGTGGGCGCCGAAAACAAAGGTCAATCAAGACCAGCTTTTG